>CAMHLH010000116.1 GCA_946185925.1 uncultured Treponema sp. | reverse complement strand
CTTTTTTAGATTTGAAAATCCCCGTAGCCCCCGGTTCAGTTTGGAGCGTCCTTTTGGATTTGCTCCGTCCTGATTCGGGGGCGTTTTTTTCGTCACTTCTTTGTTCCGATGCATTTCCAGAAGTCGGTGTTCTCCTGGCCGACCCTCCAGAACGCGATTTTTTCGACGCCGAGGTCATCGTACATCTTGCACCTGATTTTTAGCGATTCTATGTCGTCGTACCAGCCCGTTATCGTTACTTCCTCCTTGAACGTGAAATGCGGGGTTCCGTAGCTGTCACGCTGCACTTCCGTGACGTTCTGCTCCCTTTTTATGCGCTCTATGCCGCTGTTGTACCAGGCCTGCGCCTTCACCGGCGCGCTCATCCACGTCCTGCCGTAGAACGAAAGCCCCATCACGAGCTTCTCTGCCGGAATCTGCGTCTTCGTGTATTCGGCGATTCTCTTGCACCAGTCGGTGGACGCTATCGCGCCCGGCTTGCTTGTGGCCCAGTGCTCGTCGTAGGCCATGATGATTATCCTGTCGGCGATGGCCGCGAGCTTCTCGTAGTTGTAGGCGTCCCTCTGCAGTGTCTTCGTCCTTGCCGGAATCGCCATCGTGAGCGGCTTTCCCTTGAGCGCCACTTTCAGCATCCGTAGGAATTCCCAGAACTTCTCGTCGTCCTCCTTCGGAACTGATTCCCAGTCTATCTGGAGTCCGTCGTATGTCTCCGCCGCCTTGACCATCTGCTTTATTATCCTGTCCCTGAGCGGCAGGTCGGGCTGGAGGAGCAGGTGGGTCTGGCTTTTCGAGTCCACGCTCGTGGTGAGGTGGACGCGCCCCTTGTAGTTCTTGAAGAATTTGGAGCGTGGCGGCACCTGCGGCATCTCGCTGAAGACGTTCACCGCGTCGCAGAAGTAGCCCACGTCCGTTATCGGGTATTTCAACGAGAATTCGTGCTCCCGGCCAATCATCACATATCCCCATATCTCCTTGAAATCCAGCCTTTCTATGCTGTCGGCCTCTTTCTGCAGCTCTTCCTCCTCTTCGAAAGAGACCGTCTCCTTGGCACTCTCCGTTTCCGCTCCGCTGTTCGCGTCTTCGGACTCCATTGTTTCTACGGTCTCCTCCAGCTCTCTTGAGGACTGGCACGAGAACGACGTGAGTATGAACAGGGCCGACATCGCGGCTGGAACTAGTCTTGTGATTTTCAATTTCTTCTCCGTTTTTTTTGTTTTTGTTATCTTGCGAATCCCGGAACTATCGGTTTTCGGAATTTCTTTATCATGTCGTCGAGTATTTTTTTTGCCTCGTCGGCCTCCACGACCTTTGCAGGCTCGTGGTACTGGACGAGCGACTTCGGGATTTCGTCCAGGAAGCGGCTTGGCTTGCACTCGTTGCCCGCGTCCTGGACCGGGCCTTGCGCGTCGCCGTCTTTTTGGGCGAACGAGTGCCGTCTTCTCCTCTGGCAGGCCGATATGTAGAGCTTGTCGCGCGCCCGGGTTATCGCGACGTAGAAAAGCCTGCGCTCTTCTTCCACGGCGGCGTCTCCGCCTTCCTCCACGGCGCGCGCGTGCGGGATGATGTCGTCCTCGGCGCCCGCGATGAAGACGACCGGAAATTCAAGCCCTTTTGAGGCGTGTATCGTCATCAGGTTCACCTTGCCCGTGTCCTCCTCCTCGTAGTCGTCCCTCGACAGGAGTGTTATGCGGTTCAGGTAGTTGTAGAGGGTCGCGTCCGTGGTGTCGGGGTTGCTCTCCCATACGTCGATTGACTTGATGAGGCTCTCGATGTTCATCATCTTGTACTGCGCCGCCTTCGGGCTTTTCGGCGACTCTCCGAGAAGGTGGTCGTAGTATCTTATCTCGTCCACGAACGCCTTCACCTTTTTCGCAAGTCCGTGGCCTCCGAGCATATTCTTTCCGCCCTCGATTATCTCGATGAATTCCCTCATGCCGTCCAGGGCGTCGTCTGAGAAGTCGTCGCTCTCGATTTCGGTGAGCACCTCCCCGAAGAGGTCGACTTCCGCGTTCTCTTCGTCGACTGTGAAATTCGACTTGATTGCGTCCCAGAGAGAGCATGAATTTTCCCTGGCGATTTCGTTGAGCTTCTCAAGCGTGACCCGCCCGATTCCACGCCGCGGGGTGTTGATTATTCGGAGCAGGTTCACGTCGTCGTCGTGGTTCGAGATGACCCGGAGGTAGCTTATGATGTCCTTGATTTCTTTCCTTTGGAAAAAGCTCGTTCCTCCGCTCATCGTGTACGGAATGTTCTCCGAGAGGAATGCCTCCTCAATCGGCCTGCTCTGCGAGTTCGAGCGCATGAGGACGCAGAAGTCAGAGTATTTCCTTTTTTCTGTGAGGGCGATTGAATTTATGCATTCGATGATGAAGTCGGCCTCCGTGGCCTCGTTGTCTGGATAGTAGACTTCGATGGGCTTTCCCTCTCCGTTTCCGCTCCAGAGCTTCTTCTCCTTCCTATTCGTGTTGTGCTGGATGACTCCGTTCGCCGCCTCCAGAATCGTTCCCGTGGAGCGGTAGTTCTGTTCGAGCTTGATTTCCTTCACGTTCGGGAAGTCCTTCTCGAAATTCACGATGTTGAGGTAGTCGGCGCCGCGCCACGAGTATATCGACTGGTCGTCGTCGCCAACGACCGCCACGTTCTTGTCGGCGAGTAGGCGCATGAACTCGTACTGCTGGTGGCTCGTGTCCTGGAATTCGTCCACCATGATGTACTTGTAGCGGTCCTTGTACTTTTGGAGGATGTCGGGATGCTCCCTGAAAAGCCGAATTGGAAGCGTTATGAGGTCGTCGAAGTCAACCGCGTTGAAGAGCTTGAGTCCCTCCTGGTAGCCTTCGTAGAGTTCCTTGTACATTGAATTCTCGCTGTTCCACGTCTTCCTTCCGGTCTTTATGTCGGAGAAAAGGCCTCCGATTTTGTAGATGTCCAACGCTTCGTCCGTGTACTTGAGCTCACGGCCCGTCTCCTTTATGAGCGAGTTCCTGTCTGTCTCGTCGTATATTGAAAAGTTGTCCCTCCAGCCGAGCTTGTCGATGTCCTGTCTGAGCACCTTCACTCCGAACGCGTGGAAAGTCGAGACAGTGAGGTTCTGCAGCTTCTTCTGCGTCATCTCCTTTATTCGGCTCTCCATTTCCTTCGCCGCCTTGTTCGTGAACGTGAGCGCGAGAATCGCGCTCTGCGGTATGCCCTTGTTGAGCATGTTCGCTATCCTGTATGTGATTACCCTCGTTTTTCCGCTTCCGGCGCCCGCTATTATGAGAATCGCGCCCTCCGTCGTCATGACGGCCTCGTACTGTTCCGGGTTAAGTTCGTTCTTCAAATCCGATAAATCTGTCATTTCTTCATTATAAATGATAACCACCGCTCTAAAAACCGACTTCAAGCGATTTTTTTTAGGGTTTTTCGCCGTTTTTTGAATGTCATGATAGAATGTATGTCGAATTTTAGACTTGAAACGAGGAGCGTTTTTTATGACGACAAAGACAACCGCATTTCTGCTTAGGCACAATTTTCCACTGGCGATGGACGTGGCTTCCACCGCCTCTTCCATCCTCGACGACATGAGGGACGGCTTGGCCGGGCTTGAGTCGGGGGAGGACATGTTCAAGACCTGGCTTCTTCCGCCTGAGTCTGTGCCGAAGAACGAGAGCGTGATTGTGATTGACGCTGGGGGGACGAATTTCCGCTCGTGCCTGGTGTCCTTCGACGCTGCAGGGGCGGCTTCCATAACGGACTTCAAGAAGACGAAGATGCCGGGGGTGGAGAGGGAGCTTTCAAAGAAGGAATTCTTCGACCAAATCGCCGACAACATAGACTATCTGAAGAACAAGGCCGACAAAATCGGCTTCTGCTTCTCGTACGCGATGGAGATAACGAAGGACGGAGACGGAATTCCGAACGCGTTCAGCAAGGAAGTGAAGGCGCCCGAGGTGATTGGCGTTCCCGTCGGAAAGTCGCTGGTGGAGGTGCTTGAGGGCAGGGGCTGGAACCGAATCAAGCGGATTACGCTGTTGAACGACACGGTTGCGGCTCTCCTCGCTGGAAAGGCGTTCTCCAAGGAGGGGACGGATTATTCGGCCTACATCGGCTTTATTCTTGGGACTGGCATGAACGCCGCCTATGTGCAGCCTGAGTGCGTGGTTTCTGGAATCGTCGAAGAGAAAATCGAGAAGCAGATAATCGTCTGCGAGTCTGGGAAGTGCGACCGGATTCCGCTTTCGGATTTCGACAGGGAAGTTGACAGGAAGACGAACATTCCGGGTCAGTATCTTTTGGAGAAGGGCTGCTCAGGGGCTTATCTTGGAAAACTCGGCTTCGAGCTTCTTTTGGCGGGAGCAAAGGACGGTATTTTCTCTTCCGAATGCGCCCAGAAAATTGCGAAACTCGACGATGTGAGCCTGATTGAGCTTGACTCCTTCCTCTACGCCCCTTTCAAGAGCGGAAAAATCTCCGACCTCTGCCAGGACGACACGGACAGGCAGACAATCTACGAACTGTTCGATTCCGCCGTGGACAGGGTGGCAAGGTACGCCGCCGCCATATTGACCGCCACCGCAATCCAGACCGGCGGTGGAAAAAGCCCAATCCGCCCTGTCGCCATCCTCTGCAACGGAACGACCTTCTTCAAGACGCACAAGCTCCGCTCCAGAATCGAGTCCTATCTTGAAGACTGCCTGACGAAGCGCATGGGCGTGTACTTCGAGATTGTCGCGGCCGAGAACGACATCACAATCGGAACAGCTGTCGCCGGCATCGTCTGAAAACAAAAAAGAATATCGATGAGAAGATTCGTTTCTCTGTTCATCATCTTTTTCTGCCTCCCGTTCGCTTTCTCCTATGGCGGCTTCATGTCCGGGGAGAAGAGCCTTCGGGTGGTCAAGACCGAATGGTTCGACATAATTTTTCCGGAAAAGTGCGAATCGACCGCACGGAAAATCGCCTCCGTGGCCGACTCATACTATTCGGAAATCTCGTCGAAGCTTGGTACGGAGCCGTACCAGCGCTTCCCCGTGTCCATAACGTCTTCAATAGAAGATTTGAACGCCTTTTTCTCTCCCGCCCCCTACAACATGATTTGCCTCTACGACACCGCCCTCGACGAGAACCTCGATTCTTCCGAGGGCATCGAGAGCGTCTTCTACCACGAGCTCACGCACGCGGTCACTCTCAACATGAAAAGCCCCTTCTGGCGCGGGCTTTCCGTCATGGCGGACTTGTTCACGCTGCCGGGAATATCGCTCACGTCGTTCTGGTACGAGGGCGCGGCCGTTTCGTTCGAGAGCCTTGGAGAGGGAGGCCGCTTGAATTCGCCGTTCTTCACGCAGGTCGTCGCCCAGGCGAAAATCGACGGAAAATTTCCTTCGTGGCGAGACGTGACGGGCGCGAGGGACATCTATCCAGGCGGCTCCGTCGCCTACTATTTCGGTGGAGCGTTCGCGAACTATCTCCAAGAGACTTACGGAATGGAAAAGTACGGAGAATTCTGGAAGCGGGCTGGAAAATCGACTACGCTGAGTTTCTGCGCAGGAGTCTTCAAAAAAGTCTACGGATTGAAGATGAGCAGGGCTTGGCAGGATTTTTACGATTCGATTGAAGTCCCTTCCGAATTCGGCGAAATCGACTATTCCCTTGTCTCTCGGTCGATGTCGATGGATGTACCTTTGTCGCCTATTTCGACTCTCTTCCTTCCGCTGTTTTCCTTTGGTCGTCGGATTCAAGAAAAAGCAGGAGGCT
The DNA here is from genome assembly GCA_946185925.1 of uncultured Treponema sp. Taxonomy (GTDB): domain Bacteria; phylum Spirochaetota; class Spirochaetia; order Treponematales; family Treponemataceae; genus Treponema_D. The sequence continues at coordinate 1,975 of CAMHLH010000116.1, read as the reverse complement.
CTTTTCAGTCACGGGCGTGAGAAAAATCAGGTTCTCGCCTGACGGAAAATACCTGGCCGTCAGCCGTGTCGTGTCGAAGGACAATGTGAAAAGCGAAATCGGCATCTACGGCCTCTCTGAAAAAAAATACAGGCGCCTCAATCTTTTGGGGGTGAAGAACGCTTCCGTGTGCGCGTCCGATGGCGGCTTCTTCGTCACCGCTTTCGATTTCAAGTCTGCGGAGAAAAGAGTTGTCCGCTTCCGCTTCGGAGACGTGTTCTCTTCTTCTTGTGATTTCTCTGTTGAAAAATCCTTTCCGCTTTCCGATTCCGAGACAGCGTATTCGATTTCGGACATCGATTCTTCAAGAACCGCCCTCGTCGTGAAGGATTCCCTTTCATGGAAAATCCGCGTCATCGATTTTTCGGACGGCTCGTCGGTAGATTACGATTTCGGAAAAAACATAATCCACAACCTGCACGTCGTCCGCTCTTCCGAAAAAATTTTCCTGGCTTTTTCCTGTGCCCCTCTCGGAGAAAAAATTGGGAGCCTCTCGAAAATGGCCTTTGCCGAATTGAAAGACGAGGGGGTGGAAATTTTGTCCCAGTCCGTTCCTCTTCCGTTCGGCGTGGTCGATTTTTCCTTCGGAGATTCCGGCTTTGTTTTTGTGGGGGAGAGATACGTTTCCAAACCGCTTTGTTTCGCCGAAAAGATTCCGTTCGAGAAAAATCCACTTTTTGGGCCAATCGAAAAATCTGTTTTCAAAAATGATGAGCGTTCTGTTGCGGAACCCGGCTCTTTTTGTGGAGAATCTGCAACTGCAGCCGAATTGGAAAAAATCGACTACAATCCGTTTCCGTATTTTCTGCGCGGAGCCTTTCTGCCGTTTTCGCTGGCTTCTGCCTATGACTCTGACTTTTCCCCGTCCGCTGCTGAATTTCTTGGCGTCACGTTCGCCTCGTCCACTCCCTGGACCGACAAGATAACGATTTTCTCGGCGGGCTACAGTCCTTCCTCAAAGACTTCCGGCTGTTCGCTTTCTTTCAAGGGCGGCGATGATTCTCTGTCTTGTTCCCTGTCGGCTTCCGCGGCCTTCGATTCGTCCGGCTTCCTTCAGACCTTTGACTCTCTTTCGCTGTCGAAAGTCCTGCACAGGTTCTTGGCCGGGTATTTTTCGTTCGGCTGCTCGTCGGATTTCTTTTTCGGAGATGAAGTTTCTTCTTCTGATTGTTCGCAGTCTGGAACCCATTCAAAATCTGTCGCCTTCTTTGAGCTTTCGACAAAAAGAAAATTCCGCCCGGAAGTCGAGCAGATTGTCGGCTTCGCTTTTAGGCCGTTCGTGGTCTTCGACTACAAGGATTTGGACTACGAGCGGCTTGAAAACACAATAGAAAAGAAATACTTGAACGCTGGAGCTTCCCTCTCTTTCAGGATACCCGGCTTATTTCCGCTCGCATTTGGAGCCAGTCTTTTCCCGGAGGAGGGGACTTTCATTTCAGGAAGCGCGACCGTGCTTCTCTGCTCGTTTGAAATCCAGAAGGGAATACCCGCTCTTTCGGCTTATTTGAACAGAATTTACCTGAAGGCTTCCTATTCGTCGAAAATCGCCTACGCCAGCGGTGAAATGTTCGATGCGGGGAGATTTTCCGACATAGCGAAAAACGTCGGGAGCGGCGACTATTCCGATGCCGCGTCTCTTTCGGCCTGCTTCGTGCTTTCTCCGAACACCAGCTATTTCGTGTCTGCGCTCAAGCTTTCGATGCAGTGCGTTCTCGTCTACCGCCCCAATCCTGCTGTCGGAAAAGATGATTTCTCTTTCGGATTTTCAGTCGGAGCGGTTTATTGAGGCGCAAAATCGAAAATTGATTCAAATATGTTTTGGAATTGCCGAAAATAAAAGAATAGAAATAGACAAATAAAAATAAGGGGACAAAAAAATGGCTAAAGGCAGTGTTGGAAAAACAATTGTTTTGCTCATACTCATAATAATTCTTGC
>CAMHLH010000115.1 GCA_946185925.1 uncultured Treponema sp. | reverse complement strand
GGAACAGGATTCAGGGAGGAAGTCATCAAAATCCTCCGCGAAATCGAAATGGAAGACAGAAGCGTGTTCAGGAAGAAATCGAGGGGAATCACGAACAGAATCGTGCCTTTCGTCATCCTGCTTCCGACATACGGAGACTTCGGATTCTGCTGGCAGCCGTTCGACAGGCTCAACCGCTCGTCAAGCCGCGGCCGCCTCGTAATCCCGATGTACCCGAAGAACCTGAGAATCTCAATCCTCATGGCAGTGGCAGACTACCGCTGGCAGTACGCGAAGGAGAGGGCCGTCGACTGGACAGACCCGGAGGACGGAATCACCGGACAGTACTACCAGTACATCGAAGCGAAGAAGCTCAAGGGCGAGCTCAAGTCGTACTTCATCGCCGACTATGTGACATGGATGACCAAGGAAATCAACGGAACCCAGATAATGGAGAAGGAACTCCGCGGAATCTTCTGGAGAAGCCTCCCGTTCAGCAAGGAGACGAGGGAGAAGCTCAGCAAGAGAAGCATGGTCTACCTGGACTTGTACAGAAAGGACGACGTCCGCATGAGCACGTTCACAAAAGAAGAAATCAAGGAATACCAGAAAGTCAACTCTCCATACGACGACCTGGGTTTCCCTGGCGAAAGGAAGCAGAAGAAGCTTTAACCCAATGAAAAAAGCCGTCCGGGCGGTGTAGAAGAAAATGAAGTGCACTTCAAAAATCTTCAACCGCTTAGGACGGCTTTTTTCGTTTCTGAACAGGTCCAATCAGATTCTGTGCATGGAAGAGAAGACCTTCTCGGACATGACGTTTATCTCCACGCCCATCTTCTCTCCGGCATCGGTAAGGATTTTCCTCATCTCGTCTATCGAAACGTCGGACGAATCCAAACTCACCATCATCATCATCACGAAGTTCCCCGAAAGAATCGACTGCGTGATGTCCGAAATATTGATTTTATGAGAGGAAAGCAGCGCGCTCACCTCCGCTATGATTCCCACTTTGTCGCTGCCGACAACTGTTATAATTGCGTTCATGCTGATAATTCTAGTGAATTGGGAAGCTGCGTTCAATGTGATATAATTTTCCATCATGAAAATCTACATAACAAGGCACGGACAGACAGACTGGAACACCCAGTGGAAGCTGCAGGGAAGGACGGACATAGAGCTGAACGACTTCGGAAGGGAACAGGCGAGGAAGACGGGAGAGGGCCTTAGAAAGAACGGAATAAAATTCGACAGAGTATACACGAGTCCGCTGAAAAGGTCCTCGGAGACAGCCGGGTTGATAAGCGGCTTTCCGCAGAAGGACATAGTGAAGGACGAGCGGCTGATTGAGATAGCGTTCGGCAAGGCGGAGGGGACGACAAGCGAGGAGCGGAAGTCCATTCCAGAGCTTGAAGGCTTCGACAATTTCTTCACGGCACCGGAAAAATATGTCGCGGAAGAGGGGGCGGAGACTTTCGAGTCGGCGCTGGCGCGTACGGCGGATTTCTGGGAGAGCGAACTGAAGCCGCTCGAGGCCGCTTTCAGGAACGTCCTGGTCGTGACGCACGGGGGAACGCTGCAGTCCCTCCTCCTCCACATCGACCACAGGGAACTCCGCGACTACTGGAAAGTGCGCTTTCCGAACTGCTCGATGAACCTCGTATCGCTCAAAAACGGCATCTTCAAGATGGAGTGGAACAGCCGTCTGTTCTATTAAAGTAAAGTTAAAATGAAATGAAAAATGCCGCAGTCTGGCGGATTTCTGGCGAACGAACAGGACGAAAAACAATTCGCAAAAACTTATTTTAAAATTCCAAATCAAGCGTTAAAATATAATTGATAGAAAATGAAACTTTCACGATTCGCTAAATGCTTCATCTCCTCGCTCGTCTCGGCGGGACTTGATTTTCTGATATTCTATCTGGTGAACAAATTCCTCTCGATAACACTGGCGACAATCATAGCCAGGGTCGCGTCGACTACGGTCAACTTCATCATCAACAAATTCTGGGCGTTCGAGAGCCAAAAAAAATCAGCGAAGGAACCGATTTTCTTCGGCATCCTATTCGTCTGCAAGATGGCTGCCAGCGCGGCATTGGTCACGCTCTTCCGCAATCTCCTCTTGGAAACGCCGATTCCTACAATCGTCATAAAAATATGCGTAGACGGCACGCTCTTTTTCGTGAGCTACCTCGTGCAGAAAAAATTCATATTCGTCTGACTTGTTAAACAAAGGGGGTTTTTATGTTTTTCAAAAGTCTTCAATTTAAATTGATGGCTATGGTTCTTTCAATCGTCGTCTTGTCGAACGTGGCGATGGAGATTCTTGCGTCCAAGCTCTCCTCGTCCACGTTCACGGACACAGTCCACAGCTTGATGGACTCCACAACGGAGAACGTCGAGAGCAAAATCATCTCGGACTTGGAAAAGAGCTTCCGGCTCATCGAGGGTGTCGCCGCGTCCGACACGGCGAGGAACCCCGACATGGAGCTGCAAGAGAGATGCGAAGCGATTTCCGAGATAAAATCGATAAACGAAATCTACGAGAACATCTGCTACTACGACGCGGAGGGGAATTCCTACTCGGCGGCGGGACAAGCGATAAACATGGGCGACAGCGAATTCTTCCGGGAAACGATAAAAGGAAAGAGGTTCGTCGACGAGCCTGCGATAAGCCGCGTTTCGGGAGAGCTTCTGCAGCACTTCTGCGTGCCGATTTACGACAGGAGCAGGAGAATCACAGGACTCATAGTCGCGAACGTCAGGGGAGACGTGCTCTCCAAGCAGCTTTCGACGGTCAAATTCGGAAAATCGTCCGACATCGTGGTGTTCGACAGGGCGGACGGAAAAGTCGTGGCTTCCACGAACGTCGAGGAAGTGAAGGCGGGAAACACGGTAAACAGCAAGGACGACAACGGAATCACGCCAATCATCGAGAAGGTGATGGCGGGAGAGAGAGGCGGACAGAGCTTCATCGACTCGCACACGGGTGTGAAGATGGTTTCGGCATTCTCGCCAATCGAGGGGACTTCGTGGTCGGTGCTCTGCGTCTGCCCATACTCGGACTTCTACGTGGGCCTCACACAGATGCTCCAGATAATGACGGTCGTGCTCATAGTCGTCCTTGTCATCGCCGGAGCCGCGAGTGGAATCGTAATCGCAAAATCGCTCAATCCGCTCAAGGAAGTCAAGGCGGCAATCGAGGAAATCGCCAGCGGTGACGCGGACCTCACAAAGAGGATAAAGGCAAAGAGCAAGGACGAAATCGGCGACGTGGTGAGGGGATTCAACACTTTCACGGAAAAGCTCCAGTCGATAATCACGCGCGTCAAGGAGTCGAAGGCGGAACTTGGAGAGGCCGGCTCGAACCTTTCAGCCTGCACGGACGACACGAGCGCGTCCATAACGGAAATCCTCGCCAACATCGAAGCCGTGCACGGGCAGGTCACAAACCAGGGCAACAGCGTCCACGAGACAGCCGGAGCCGTGAACGAAATCGCGTCCAACATCGAATCCCTCGGCCGCATGATTTCATCGCAGAGCGCAAGCGTGTCGCAGGCGTCGGCGGCGGTAGAGCAGATGATTGGAAACATCAGTTCGGTCAACAACTCAATGGAAAAAATGACGACGTCGTTCGACGCATTGTCCAACAGCGCGCAGTCAGGCTCCCAGCTCATGTCGGAGCTGACGGAGAGGATAACGAGAATCACGAACATGAGCGAGACGCTGCAGGAAGCCAACACGGCAATCGCGGCAATCGCTGAGCAGACGAACCTTCTGGCCATGAACGCGGCAATCGAGGCCGCGCACGCAGGAGAGGCCGGAAAGGGATTCTCCGTCGTCGCCGATGAAATCAGGAAACTTTCCGAGACATCCGGCCAGCAGTCGAACACAATCGGAGAGCAGCTGACCAACATGAAGAACGCCATAACAAGCGTCGTGGAAGTCTCAGAGAAATCGAACCAGGCGTTCGTGGAAGTCACCAACAGGATTTCGGAGACAGACCAGCTCGTTCACCAAATCCAGTCGGCCATGGAGGAGCAGAACGAAGGCTCAATGCAAATCAGCGAAGCCCTCCATTCAATGAACGACAGCACATCGGAAGTCCGGACTTCAAGCCACGAGATGTCGGAAGGAAACAAGGCGATTCTCGACGGCGTAAGGAACCTCCAAGACGCTACGGGAGTCATCCAGAGCAGCATGGACGAGATGGGAATCGGAGCCAGGAAAATCAACGAGACTGGCGCTGCCCTCACAGAAATCGCCGGAAAAATGGAAGAGTCCATCGACAAAATCGGCAAGGAAATCGACCAGTTCAAGGTCTAAGCCAAGCCTGCTAAAACAAAAACGAAAAGCCGCGGGGTTCGATTTGAAACGATTCCCGCGGCTTTTTTGTCTTACATGGAAATTTTACCGATATTGCGCCTACAAACGCACGACCTCTTCCGTTCCGTGGCAGAGGCCGTTTCTGCCGCTCTCCTTCACGGCATACACGGCCTTGTCGGCGACAGAGAAGAGCGTATCGTAGTCCATACCGTGCTGCGGAGTCGAGGCCATGCCCACGCTCGCGCTTATCCTGACGGAGTCGGAGCCTGTCTTGGTCGCGCAGGCGGCTTCCACAATGCGCTTGGCCTTTTGGATGGCGATTTCCCTTCCAGGAATGTCGTTCAGCAAGACCACGAACTCATCGCCGCCGAACCTTCCGACCAAATCCGTGGGACGGAACAGCTTCCGCAGAACCTCGCCGAAATCGTGGAGAACCGCGTCGCCCGCCTGATGGCCGAGGGTGTCGTTCACTTCCTTGAAGTGGTCTAGGTCGATGACTATGAGTGTCGAGAAAACGCCCATCTTGTTTTCCGCAATGGTTCCACGGCAAGTCCGCTCGAACGTGGCCTTGTTCAAGAGTCCTGTCAGCTTGTCCACCTCGGCGTCCTTTCTGTACGAATCACGGGAAGAGCGGATTTTGTTGATTGCCATCGCCATCTGCCCGAGCTCGTCGTCCTCAAGTTCAGAAAACGAAAGTGAATCTTCGGAACCTTTTGCGGCGCGGTCCACAAGGCTTGAAATCGCGCGGATTTTCCTAGTCGCCTTCTCGGCAATGAATGCGGAAACGAGGGCGAGCACGAAGAGCATTATTCCGCCGAGCACGACAGCCTTCAAAGCGTCGATGACGACTTCCTGCCAGATGTAGCGGTACGACCTCTCCGTTATGATTACCCAGCCGGAAATTTCGTTTCGGGAATAGCAGACGAGCATCCTCTCTTTTTTCGTCCCCCCCACAGACTGCACGACAACATCGATTGAGCCGGTCTTTCCCGCAAGAGCCGCCGCCACGGCTGGATTCGAGCTGACGCCGATGAGCTGCTTGTCCTCAAGCGTTATATCCGAGTGCGCCACAAGGTTTCCTACGCTGTCGGCAATCATGACGCGGGTGTTCGGGGAGGCAAGCGCCTTTATGTACTTCTGCAGAGCGAAGAGGTCGTAGTCGCGCTGGACCATGCCGACGGCCTTGTTCCCGTCGTCGAACACGGGCACTTCCAAAACAGTGATGAGGCGGCTGTTCGCAAGGCTGATGAGGACGTCAGAGACATACTCAAACCCCTGCATCGCCTCGTGGAAATAGCGGCGGTGCTCCACGTTTATGAGCGGGTAGCTGTCGCTCCTGGAAAGCTGGTCGCCAAACTTGTCGGTGATAATCATGTTGTCAGAATCGTTGAAGACATCGTTCGTCCGCTTGAGCGTCTGCTCCATGAGGGGCTCGCGCTTGTCGGCATCCGCCTGGATATAGTGCAGGGTCATCGGATTCCGGGCAATCGTTCGGAGAACCGCGAGGTTCCTCTCAAAATGCTCTGTGATGTGCTCGTTCACAATGGAATTGCGCAGAAGTCCATCGGATTTGGCGTTCGCGATGGAGCTTGAAATGTTGCTAACGAGATAGAAGACGATTACGAGCAGCAACGGAATGAGAGCGATAAAAAACAGCAGAAGCGTGAGCTTCGTTCGTATAGATTTCATACCCATACGATAGATTATAGCACAGGACGGCGGGATTTTGCTTTCAATATGAAAGTTCCAAAGAAAGCTAATAAAGGTAATTGGCGTCCCGTGCGGCCGCGACTCCCTCTTTCTCCCACTTTTCGCCGCCCATCCTGTCAAATTCGTCTAGCCACAAAGCCCAATTGTCCTTCGTGAGCCTAGTCTTCCCAGTGACAAAATCCAAAACGCCATGCTCGTAGAACTGCTTCAAATCCGTATCAGGCACAGGGAGCGTGTCGGAGCCGGTCGCGTTCACCCATTCCTTCTGCTGCATTTCGCGGAGGACGGTCAATGCGCTCATCGTCTTGTGGCTCACTTCGGTCGTGTATGTCGGATAGCGGCTCACAAGTTCGACGTCGCTGTGGTAGAAGACCATGTTCCGAAGCTGCGTGAGCGGCTGCTGCGCGCTCTTTGCGAAACTCTTCGACGGGTCGGGGATTCCCTCCGCCACCGGAATGTGGTTCTCGTTGAAGACGAAGTTCACGCCCTCCTCTCCCCAGCCGAAAAGATAGTAGCCCTCGTCGCTCACCATCCATTCAAGGAGTTCCGCTATCAACGGAGCCTTGCCTTCTTTCTCCGCCTGCTTTGAGATTACGAGTGTCGTGTAGGGAATCGTGTACACTCCAACCGCGCTCTTCCCGTCGGGTCCCACAGGCGGGTCGATTACAATCCAGGAGCCGTCGGGGAATTTCCTGTCGAATGGGGCGTAGTTCGACTCGGAAGCGTACGCGCTGTTCTGCTCGCGCATGATGCCAAACCTTCCGCTTTTCCATGCCGCGCGGAAGTCGTCCTTCTTGTAGCCGAGCCAGTTCGGGTCGATGAGCCCCTCGCTCTGCATTGTCGCCACAACATTCAGCGCATCGTAGTACGCAGGTTTTCTGACATTCAGGCCGGCATCTTTTTCCGTCATGTTCCAGGTTCCAGCCACTCCGAACGCTCCGAAAATCGGGTCAAGCCTGCGGCCGAGACCTTCCTCGTAGTTGTTGATTTCAAGGAAAGCTCCGTATCCGTAGGTGTCGCTTTTGCCGTTTCCGTCCGGGTCCCTGAACGTGAAGGCGCGCATGACATCGAGATATTCGTCGATTGTCCTCGGAACGGACAGCCCCAGCTTGTCCAGCCAGTCCTTCCTGATGAGCATTCCCTCGTTCTTCTGGATTTTTCCGCCCGGAGTCGAAAAACCGTAGCACTTCCCCTTCACTGTCGCGAAACGGCGGGAAGTCTCGTTGTACATCTTCTCAGTCCTGTTCGGCATGAGCGGATACAGGTCGTCAACAGGCATAATCAGATTTTTCTTTATCAGATTCAGGAGAGGGCCCCTGTTCACTACGGCCATGTCCGGAAGAAAGCCGCCATCCGCAGCCGCATTCACTTTCACGTCGCGGTCGGACGCGTTCAACGGAAGCATCGTAAGTTCAAGGTCGATGCCGAATTTTTTCCTGATTATGTCGTAGGCGACCCAATCAGCTGGCGGCGCGCCGGCTTCTGTGACGGAAGCGTCGTACCAAAGGGATATTTTCACAGGATTGTCAGCCGTAGGATGCAGCTCTGGAATTTTGCTGCCGCAAGAGGAAAGAGCCAAGATAGAAGAAATAGCAGAGAGAACTAGTCCGATTTTCATGGATTCGATTATAAAATATCCGACTCAGTTTTACAAACATCGCAAAAAGAGAAGCCTTCTATTAGAGCATGAAGAACAAAGGAATGGCAAAAAAAAG
>CAMHLH010000114.1 GCA_946185925.1 uncultured Treponema sp. | reverse complement strand
TAGTTGATAAGTCAAAATGTAACAGATACTATCTGGCTTATTTAATGCGTTCTGATTATTTCTTAACATATATTTTAGCATTCGCTTCAAGAGCTGGAATGCCTAAAGTAAATCGGGAACAAGTAAACGGTTTTAAACTACCACTTCCCCCTCTCGACCTCCAAAACCAATTCGCCTCTTTCGTTCAGCAAATCGACAATGCAAAATCGCTGGTAAAACAGCAGATTGCGGACTTGCAGGAACTCTTGGATTCAAAAATGCAGCAATATTTTGCGTAGCAAAATTTGTTAAGCACGCCTGCGTGCGACGAATACTTTGGATAAAAACATGGAAAATCGTTAGATTTCCCGAATCCTTGTGGCAATATTTTCATGCCGTTTCTCTCCCTGTTCGTTCCGTGCGCGAGGGCCGAAGGGGAGCAATTTTTCCCCTTTCAATTCTCAACCTTCAACTTTCAATTTCCTCGATTTTCTGCCGCAGAGTTGATTCGAACCGGCGGAACGCGCCGATATAGCTGTCGAAAACCGCATTGACAAGAGTTTCCGCATCGATTTCGGAATAGATGTGCACCGAGAGGTTCCTCGATTTGAGCATCGAAAGCCACGTTTTTTCATCCGCCAAAAAAGAATGCAGAAAGCCAAGCTTCAATATCTCGCGTGGAGAGCCTACATCCGCACCTGCGACACCGTGCTGCCTGAGCGTTTCTTGAAGAGTCTTCCAAGCCAGCTCGAATGTCAAATTGAACTGACCTATCACACCCGTCCTGTAAATCTCGTCCATAGAGGCTTTTTCCCTGTCGGCTTTGCAGAGCACTTCCAGACTGCCCAAGAAATTGTCAAATTTTTTCATAGATGACCACACCGTCCTTTTCGATTTCTGCTTTCAACTCGTCGGAGACATTTGCGCCCGCGTCAACAACATCGAACATCAACAGGGTATCGGCTTCTTCGTCCAGCGCAGTGCGGAAAGAATCCACATCGCCTCCGACCGCGAAAATGTCTATGTCGCTTCTCTCCCTGTTCGTTCCGCGCGCGCGAGAGCCGAAGAGAACCACTTTTTTCACTTTGTGCAGAACCGCATATTTTTTTATCTCTCCATGCACATTTTCAGGAATGTTCAATGCCATGCCCCCATTCTACCACCAACGCCAACGCGCTTCCACCAAAACGAAAAATGAGAAAATGCAGAATTGTCAAAGATGGAAATTTTTCAACTTTCAACTTGCATTTTTCAACTTAAAAAATAGCGCGCAGAGCAGGAGCGTGGCGGAAAGCAAGGCGAACAGATTCACGCTGGAGAATTTGTCGAAAGAGGAAGCGGCGAACAGAAAAGCGACTTGAAGGGCGTTCGAACCTTGGTTGAAGACGGAAAGAACTGTCGCCCGGTTCTTCTGCATTCCGACAGAATCTATGAAGCGGTTCACGATGCCGGAGAAGACGGCGGAAACCACGGAAAGGGTCAGCGGAAGAAGCAGCATCGGAGCCAACGCATAAATCGAAGAGCAGAAAGAGATGGAAAAAGAGAGTACGGACGCGGCCACCAAAAAAACGCAGACCGCCCTTCTCTTTCCAAAGCGGCTGAAGAGCGACAGCGCGAGCGGAGTCAGCATGTTCAACGCTGTGTAGCCTAGAATCAAAGCGGTCATCCACTCCTCATCAAGCCCAATCGACTGGATTTTGAGAATGTACAGGAAATTCACGGCTATCCCGGCCACGGCGATGACGCTCGAAAACGCAAAGATTGCGAAGCAAGGGAATTTCGGAATTTGCTTGAAAGTGGCGGAAAGAGAAAGCTGCGGCTTCGATTCAACCTCAAGAGCGCGGGTGAATTTTCTTTCGTCGGGAATGAACAGCGAAGTGAAAAACGCGACAAATGAAGAAAAGATAGTGGCGAGCAGGAGACCGTCCAAGGCGAAAAAATGATTCATGGGAGCGAAAAGAAGCGTACTCGCGATGAAAGCAGCTTTCCCAAAGTTTCCCAAGACTGCGCCCCTCTTCACAAATTCGTCCTCATTCCCGGAGCAGGCGGAGTACAGATAAGCGTCCTCCGTTCCAGACGCGAGGCTCGCGCTCAACGCCTCAAGCACGGCCTCGGCGACGAAGAACGCGAAACTCCCGCCCAAAAAGAGCATGAGCCTGGTGGCAAGAAAAATCACCTGCGAAAGCACGATGGACTTTTTATAGCCGATTCTGTCCGTCAAAAAACCGCACGGAACTTCGAGCGCGAAAACTCCCAAACTCAAAACGGCCTGCAGAACAAAAAAATCCGAAACAGAGATTCCGCAGCGAGTGCGCACCATGATTGCAGCAGGCGCGAAAAACACCAGCGAATCGCAAAACGACATGACGGCAAGTGCAGGAAAAACTCTCGAAAAAGCCATGCCCCCATTCTACCACCAACTCCAGCACGCCTCCACCAAAACGAAAAACTGCGAATTGAAAACGGAAAATTGAAAATTGTTAGTTGAATAGCATGTAAAATCTTTTCTATATCTCTGATAAATTATCAATAGACGGGCGAAAGTCGAGTTTTCACAATGCTTTGTCCGAAACAAGCGGAAGCGGGGTTCCGACCAAAAGAACACTCAGCCACCGCAAAGCGGTACTGCCGTTCTTTTGGTCGGGTTCCCGCTGGGAGCTTGTTTCGGCAACTACGGTATGCATAAACTCGGCATTTGACCTAGACGTGTTATAGATGCTACACGCAGAGGTTTTTATGAAAAAATGTAACGGATTTTTGGGGACGGTATTCTCGTTCCTCCTGCTGGGCGCGGCGGCTTTCGGAGAAGGAAGCGGCAGGCCGGTCGATGTTTGGGACTTCGGAGCGTCGGTGGACGGCTTCGAGGGCGTCAACGACAACATAAGCGCGGCGACTTTCGACAACTTTCCCGACGACGTTCTCGGAAAGGACGGAAAGTTCAAGAAAGGCTCGATTGACTTCGGAGACCTGACGCTCATCGTGGACAACAACGACAGAATCTACTACGGTTCGGAAGACGGAGCGGGAAAGAAGAACTACGGCTCGCAGGGATACGCGGTTACGGACTTCGACGACGGCTACACGTCGAACGGCCTCTACTACGCGAACGGAAAAGGCAACGAGACCAAGCGGTGCATGATTCTGAGGAACGTGAAGGCGGGAGACGTCATCACGTTCTACGCGAGAATATCGAATTCAGGCGACGAGAAAATCTACTTCGCGCACATAGACGCGGAAGAAAAGCAGACCGGCAAGCAGAGCGAAAGCGCGCCTTTAACTTCTGAAGCGAGAATGTACTCTTACATCGCGGCCGCGGACGGAACGTACAAAGTCTACCCCGGCTCGGCGGTGGGAAAACCGGTCTACTTCAGGATAAAGAGGGTACCGGCCGCAAGCGTTTCAGGAAAAATCGCAAACTCGAATCTCCTGAACAAAAACGCCGTCCTCAAATTCATCGTAAAAGAAACGAACCAGGAGCTTCCAGCCACGATTCAAGGGGACAGATACACGGCGAACCTTCCGGCCGGACACGACTTCACGGCTCTCCTGCAGGGCGTGCAGGGATACGCGGTTTCATCGGACACAAGAGTCTTCTCGGTGAACGGGAACCTCGCGGGAAAATCGGCATCCGTGGACATTTCTGTGGCAGAATCGCAGACATACAAGGCGAGCGGAAAAATCACAGGCTTTGACCCCGCACACGACTTTTCAAATTTCGCTGTCATTTTCGTTCCGTCGACGCTCGGCATCTACCAGCCGGTCAAGGCGACTTTGGGCTGGGCATTCACTCAGCCAAGTTTCATCGCAAAACTTGAGCCTGGCGTGGAGTACACGGCACATCTGGAAGGGGCGAACGACTACGAAATCAAATCAGGAGAGCGCTTCTCGTTCACAAATGACACCGAGCAGGATTTGGTCTTGGCTAAAAAGGCCAGATGGAACGTGGGCGGAAAATTCTTCGGAAAGACGGACGAGCTTCCGTCAAAAATCACATTCACAAGGCTCGACGACGCGTACACATACGAGGGAACAATCTCTGGTGGAGAATACTCGGCAAGTCTCCGAGACGGCTCATACGAAGTCTCTGTAGAATCCGAAAGCGTGAAGACCGTGAACCACATCGTCGTTTTGGGAGCGGACGTAAAAAAGGACATCAAACTCTCTGCCATTGAAAAGAAAGCGGAGACACTTCCGTTCAAGAGCGTCATCACTGTCGGAAAGAGCGGGGACTTCAAGACCGTGGGCGAAGCTGTGAAAGCGGCTTCCGCAATGCACCCGAGGTCGGAGGACGAGCGCATAACAATCGAAATCGAACCCGGAATCTACAGGGAGCAGATAAAAATCGACGTTCCTTTCATCACGCTCAAGAACGCGGACACATCAAAGGAAGTGAAACTCTCCTGGTACTACGGAATCGGCTACAAATACTACTCCGCAGACGCTTCAGGCTGGTTCGACGAGGATTTGGCGTACGACAAATTCTCCAAGAAGACCGTGGCGAAATGGGGCGGAGCCACATACGTCATGCCAAGCGCGGAATCGTTCAAGGCAGTCGGAATCACGTTCGAGACTTCCTTCAACAAGTATGTGACCGACGAGGAGATTGCGGACGGAGTGGAATCTGACGGCTCCATAAAATTCAACAGGAACTACAACGCGGACGTGCGCTCAAAGGCCGGCACGGAACGCTCGGCGGCGATTTTGATAGAGGGGGACGAGAGCGAATTCATCAACTGCCGCTTCCTCGGCTCCCAGGACACCTTCTACACGGGCGCGAACATCAAGGGCTACTTGCGGAACTGCTTCATCGAAGGAAACACCGACTACATCTTCGGCTCTGGAACCTTCGTCTTCGAAAACTGCGAGCTTCGTTTCGCGGGCTACACCGACAAACCTTCAGCAGGCTACATAACGGCGGCAAGGCAGACAGACGACAAGGGTTACCTCTTCCTCAACTGCCTCGTCTCAAGGGACGAGAACGTCTACAACGCGCCGGGCTTCTTCGGACGCCCCTGGGGAGCGGACGCCTCCGTGGCATTCGTGAACACGACGCTTTCCACCTCCGAAGCGATAAACGACGAGGGCTGGACCAAGATGAGCAGCAACAATCCGGAGAACGCCAGATTCACTGAAATCGGCACGATTCTGAAAGGCGGTCTCGACCTCGACTACAGAACAGAGGGAACGGTCAAAGATGACGACGGCTCGTACACGGTAGAAAACTACCTCGGAAACTGGAAGCCTTCGTTCTCCGTCAAAAAGAGCGGACTGCAAGCAGAGCAGGCCTACTTCAAGACGGAGCCGCACATAAAGACCGACGCGACATACGAGATTCCGTACATCGGAGCGGTGCTCGAAGTCGAATACGAACTGGAAAGCAAGGAAGAGGACGCTTCCATAATCGGCTGGTTCAGGGAGAGATTCGGAAAGAAGACGCTCGTGAAGTCTGGCACGGCAGCCGACAAGGACGCGAAAATCTACGAGATAACAGAAGACGACCTGAAATGCAGGATAAGCGCGATTGTCCTTCCGCAGACAAAGCCCTCGACTGTCGTGAGTTTCCAGAAAAAACCGAGCTTCACGACGGACGACGACATCAACACGCCTTACCCCGGACACACGATAACGCTCCACTACTCCCTCGGAAGCGCGGATTCGGTGGACAATTCATCAATACGCTGGTTCAGGGTCAATGGCGGAAGCGGAACAGAAACGCTCGTGAAGCAGTCGACAGGATTCGGCGACAAGACATATCTGATTCAACCAGAGGACTCAGGCTCGACCATCAAGGCGTACGTGAGCGCGAAAACGGAGACAGGGCTCGAAGGCGAAACGGAAATCGCGAAGCTGGACGCGGTGGTGAACGAAGGATACGCAATTCCGTCGAACGCACAGGCGGACCTTCCGAGGGTTTTCGGAGCCGTGAACGTTTTCCTGGCTTCGGACTCGACCTGCAAGGACTACAGCGCGAAAGGAATGTGGTCGGCGAACCAGACGAGAAACGAGGGCGCGTGGGGAGAATTTCTCCAGTGCTTCTTCAACTCGACAGTCGCCATCCAGAACTACGCGAACGGCGGACGCTCTTCAAGGAACTTCATAAACGAAGGCTCGCTCGACAAAATCGAGGGCAACATCCAGAAGGGCGACTATCTCTTCATCCAGTTCGGGCACAACGACTCCTCAAATTCGTCAGGCTATCTCGAGGACAGGTACGTCCCTCTCGGAGAACCGGACGCGGCGGGAATCTACCCGACGACGGTCGGAAAGAAGGTCGCCACCCCGGACTCCTACAAGGCAAAGTACGGAGACGAATTCTACTCGTACGACAACGGCGGCACCTACAAGTGGTACCTCAAGCAGTACATCGACGTGGCGAGGAAAGCGGGGGCGACTCCGGTGCTCGTAACTCCTGTGAGCCGCATGTACTTCAGCGACGGAAAAATCAGGCCGCACCACGACTCGACCGACACCACCACGG
The DNA here is from genome assembly GCA_946185925.1 of uncultured Treponema sp. Lineage (GTDB taxonomy): Bacteria > Spirochaetota > Spirochaetia > Treponematales > Treponemataceae > Treponema_D. The sequence continues at coordinate 1,332 of CAMHLH010000114.1, read as the reverse complement.
GAACGCTCACCACGAGCGGCAACGCGTATGTGGAGGCGGTCAGGCAGCTCGCGAAAGAGGAGAACGTGATTCTCATCGACGGCTTTGAAATCACGAAGTCGCTCTACGAGAAGGCCTACGCCGACAAGGGCGACGACTCGGAGGCGAGGGAGCTGATGTTCAAAGGCGACTCGACGCACAACAACAAGCTCGGAGGCTTCGTAATCGCCGGCGAATTCGCTAAGGCGATACAGAAGCAGATTCCAGAGCTTGCAAAAAGCGTCAAGAAGCCTGCGAAGGCAATCGGCGAGAACTCGGACGGCTCAATCATGTTCACGGTGGACTCCGAGGGCAGATTCAGCTGCGGCGACGATTACTGGACGAAATTCTGCCAGAAGGAAATCGATTATTTTGATAAAAAAACTCTTATAGACGCAAAATAAGCATTGGAAGATGGAGATTTTGGAGATATACTATTCATGAAAATTGAATCGGAAGGAGGCGGCTTATGAAAAACATATTGAAAAAATCATCGACTGTACTCGCTATCTTCATTTTCTCCGTATTCTATGCGACGGCGGCTCAAGTTTCGAAGTTCGACTTCACGGGAACCACGACGACGGAAAAAGTTTCTGTAACGATAAACGACAAAGACCAGCTGATTGAGTACATGGCTCCAAGCCGGACTACAAAGTATCAGGTTCTGGACTACGATTATCAGCATGACAAGAACACCGGAACGAAAATCCTTTCGGCGACTGTGCTGGATCCACTGTACAGCACAGCCTACACGGTGATTCTCTACATGAACGGAACTTATTCCGACATGAGAATCGGAAGAAAGCGAATCACGTTCAAATACGTGGACGATTTCAGAGTGGAAGAACAGCAGTAGATTCGACGAAGAGCGGAAATCCGCGGATTTTTTGAGATTCGCCCCAAAGGTTGGAGACAATTTTTGGGGCGATTTTTTTGTCCGCGACATTAAACAACGACGGAATTATCACATCACGCACTTAAAATAATTTTGACGTTTCAGAAAAAAGTCCTATGTTATAGGTATGACTTATTTTGAGTTCGATGAGAAGTTTCCGACCAATGGAAGTAGTTTACTACTCCTCTTTCTTTAGAGCTTCTTCAGTCTTTTTATTAAAAACAGCTTCATCAGTTTTTTTCTGCAAAATTTCTATTTGCTCTTTTGAAGCTTCGTCACCACCTTTTATCATAAACTCAAAAAAATCCTCTTTCCAAATCAGCTGGTCAGCAAGTTTATCGAGAGCATAAGCATTATTTATGACAAATGTTTGAATTTCCTTAATCTCGCTTTTTGAAATGGAACATTGTCCCTGCATT
>CAMHLH010000113.1 GCA_946185925.1 uncultured Treponema sp. | reverse complement strand
AAGCTTTTGATAGCCGTTCAGCCTACTCGCGGCCTTGACGTCGGTGCCATCGAATACATCCACAAGCAGATTGTGGCTGACCGGGATGCGGGCGCGGCCGTCCTCCTCGTTTCCTACGAGCTTGACGAGGTGATGAGCCTGAGCGACAGGATTCTCGTCATGTACGAGGGCGAGATTGTGGGGGAACTCGACCCGAAAAAGACGACGCCCGCCGAATTGGGCTTGTACATGTCGGGCGGGAAAAAACGGCATGGCGCTGGAAACTAAAGGGGAATGAAAATGGAAAGAATGAAAAAAATATTGGCTTCCGAGTCTTTCAGGTCGATTTTGGCGGCTGTCCTCTGCGCACTTGCCGGAATCTTCCTGGGCTTTTTGGTTCTGTGCCTCATAAACGCGGAGAACGCTCCAAAGGCCATGTCCACGATTCTGAAGAATTTCATGTACTACAAGAAGCCCAAGATGCAGAGCTACTATCTTGGAATGACTCTCGTGAAGTCTGTGCCGCTGATTCTGTGCGCGTTGTCGGTCCTCTTCGCCTACAAGTCCGGGTTGTTCAACATCGGCGTGGGCGGCCAGTACTGCATCGGAATCGGTTTTTCCCTGCTCTGCGCATTGCAGTGGAACCTTCCGTGGTACGCCTGCGTTTTGATGGCGACTTTTGCGGCGGCTTTTTGGGGCGCTCTGGCCGGTGTCTTCAAGGCCTTCTTCAATGTGAACGAGGTCATCGCCTGCATAATGCTGAACTGGATTTCCCTCTATCTTGTGAACGTGATGATGCAGAAGGAGACTTTCATGGACTTGAGCAAGTCGGAGACCTTCCACATCTCGTCAAAGTCTCCGTCCTCGATTCTTCCGACTCTCGGGCTGGACAGGCTCTTTTCAAACAACCAGTACGTTTCAATTGCGATTCCTCTGACAATCGTGATTGCGGTCTTGATTTGGGTTCTGCTCAACAAGACCACGTTCGGCTATGAGCTTCGCGCCACCGGCTTGAACAAGAACGCCGCAAAATATGCAGGAATGAAGGAGAAGATGAACATCGTGGCCACGATGGCTATTGCGGGCGCGCTTGGCGGTTTGGCGGCCTCGTTCTTCTATTTGACCGACATCCAGCCGTGGAAGACGTCCGCGTCTGTTCCTGGAATGGGCTTCTCTGGAATCGCCGTCGCCTTCCTGGGAGGGCTCAATCCTATTGGGGCGATTGTGGCGGGCTTCTTCATCGAGCACATAACCTTGGGCGGAAGCTACATCGACATGAGATACTACAACCCGCAGATTGCAGATTTGATTTCTTCGATAATCATCTACATGTGCGCGTTCGTGCTTTTCTTCAAATATCTGCTGTCGAAAATCTCTTCAAAAAAGGAGGCTTCAAAATGATTCTGCTCCAATACACTTTGATTTATGCGGCTGTCCTGATTTTTGTCGCCTTGGGTGGAATGTTCTCCGAGCGCAGCGGCGTCATCAATCTTGGACTGGAAGGAACGATGGTTTTTGGCGCGCTTGGCGGTGCCTTTGTGCTCTGCCTGCTGCCGACCGGCACTAGTGGGTTTTTGATTGTGCTTTCGGTGATTCTCGCGAGCGCGCTTTCCGGCATGGCTTTTTCGCTTCTTCTGGCTGTGGCGTCCATAAATTTCAAGGCCGACCAGACTCTCGTGGGAACCGCCATGAACATGCTGGCGACGGCGGCCGCGACCGTAATCGTCAAGTCGTTCAACAATGCCCGCTCCGGAGGAACGAATCCGAGCGCGATTCTAGACTACATCGAAAACAGGGAAGCGTTCGTCTTCAATATTGGAGGCCTCGAACTCAACGTCTACATGGTTTTGACGCTGGTCCTGCTCTTCTGTTCGTTCGTCGTCCTCTTCAAGACCCGCTTCGGGCTGAGGCTCGTTTCTTGCGGTGAGCATCCGCAGGCGGCCGACAGTGTGGGAATCAACGTCTACAAAATGCGCTATGCCGGTGTTCTGATTTCGGGCTTCTGCGGCGGAATCGGCGGAATCATCTACATAAGCGCGGTGAATTCGCAGTGGGATTTCATCTACGGAGTGGCGGGAGCCGGCTTCCTCGCCTTGGCCGTCATGATTTTCGGCCAGTGGCATCCCGTTAAAATCGCTTTGGCGGCTCTGCTCTTCGGAGTTTTCCGAGCTGTCGCCGACACTTACTCGAGCTTCGATTTTTTGGTCAAGCTCGTTCCGGGCGAGGCCTACAAGATGCTGCCGTACATGATTTCCCTCGTCGTCCTTGCGTTCACGTCCAAAAAGTCCCGCGCGCCGAAGGCCGAAGGAATCCCGTACGACAAGAGCGTCAGGTGAGTTGATAATTGAGAGGGGAGAGTTGATAATTGAGAGTTGAAAGTTGAAAATTGAAAATTGAGAAATTTATGATTGAAACTTGGAGGTGAAAATGAAATTCAGGACAGAAAGCAAAATCATATTGAAGGCGGAGGATTTGGACGGTTATCTGACAGAGAAGGATTTGGCGGATATCGATTTGCTCAAGTCGATGTACGATGGAACGATGAAGCACTTCGAGCCGCTCGATGAGCAGAAGGTGATTGAGTGTTTCGACAAGATGGGCAAGGAGCTTCAGCGCATTGTCTCCGAGAACCCGAATTTGAATGTCTATCCTTTCGTCGCCGATTCCGCCGACCAGGCCGAGGCGAGCCGCTTGATTTCAAAGCTCCGGAACATCGACACTTGCCATGAGGAGTTCGTCTACTATTCGCAGAGGGCCTACGAGATGCTCTTCAAGCTCGCCTACACCCAGCCGGCCGAGTCCAAGAAGGGGCACATCGTAGTGAAGACTCCTGTGAACAATCCGTGCCAGAATTTCGCTGTGCACAAGATTCCCGACATAGACGACAAAATCGGAAATTCCGTGATGTGCGTCATGCTCCGCGGTGCGCTTTTGCCGAGCATCATCATGTCGAAGGAAATCGAGGAGTATTCGAGCGGCAATTATGTGACTCCTTTCGCCCTCTTCAAAATCAACCGCGACGACACCAAGCACGAGGACGACATGGAATACATATTGGACTTGAAAAAATCCTTCTTCGACCTGCAGGAACTCGACGGCAAGGATTGGATTTTCGCCGACCCGATGAACGCGACCGGCGGTTCTCTGGTCACCGTCGTAAAATATCTTCAGGCGCAGGGCATTAAGCCGAAGTCCATAAGGTTCTTCAACGTGATTTCGGCCCTCAAGGGCAGCCTCCGCGTCATACGCGCGCTCCCGAACTGCACCTGCTACACGCTCTGGCTCGACCCTGTGCTCAACAGCAAGGCCTACATCATGCCGGGCTTGGGAGACGCTGGCGACAGGTTGAACGGCTGCGACAAAAAAGAAAGCCCGCGCAACATAATCCGCCTCATAGCGGACTACGGCGCGAGCATTTCCACTCTCTACCACAATCAGTTGATGAAAATCGAACAGACCGTTCTCGACTGATTTTCTATTCTGTTTTGAAGATGTCTATCGCGTTCGCAAGGTTCTTTGCGTTCGCGGTCAGCTCTTCACTCATGGCCGCCAGTTCCTCCGCCGCGCCCGCGTTCTGCTGCACGACAGAGTCGAGCTGGATTATCGCCTGGCTCACCTGGGCCGCGCCGTTGTTCTGCTCGTGGCAGGCCGTAGAGATTTCTTCGACCAGAGTCGTCGTCTCGGTTATGTGTGGCACGACCGACTTCATTTTTTCTCCGGCATCCTCCGCCGACTGCAATGTCCTTTCCGAAAGTTCCGTAATCTCCCCGGCCGAAATCTGGCTCCTTTCCGCAAGTTTCCTGACTTCCGAGGCGACCACCGCGAACCCCTTTCCGGCCTCTCCGGCCCGTGCCGCTTCTATGGCCGCGTTCAAGGCGAGCATGTTTGTCTGCTTCGCGATGTCTCCGATGACCCCGATTTTCTCGGAAATCGCCTCCACCGATTCCACAGCCAGCTGGACTGCGTTTCCGCTTTCCTTGCTCTGCGACTCCGTGACTTCCGCAAGTTTTCCTGTCTTCATCGCATTCTCGGCCGTCTGCCTTATGTTCGAGGCCATCTCTTCGATTGTCGCGCTCATCTCTTCTGTGGATGCTGCTTGTTTGGAGGCTCCGTCCGATATCGACTGGCTTGACGAGGCAATCTGCTCCGCTCCGATTTGGACTTCGTGGGCGGTCGACTTCACTTTTTTTATGACCTTGAGGATTTTTTCCATTGTCAGGTTGAAGTAGTTTGAGAGGTCCGCGATTTCGTCGTTGCCTTTGACAGGAAGCCGCTTCGTCAAATCTCCGTCCCCCTCCGCTATGTCCTTGAGCAGATTCGCGGCTTCCGACAGTGGCTTCACGACAAGACGTCCGATTGTCACGGAGACGAAAACCGCAAGAATGAGCGCAATCGCCACCGCGAAAATGAGCGTCTTGACCACGGCCTGTTCCATCATCGAATACTGCGTGTCCGAGATTATGAATATGTAGCTGAGCGGAATTTTCGTGTTTTGGGAGGGGCTGACTATTATGTGGTATTCTCCGTGCAGCTCCGGCGTGTTCAGCTCCTCTTTGAATTTCGAACTTTCCCCCTGGGTGAAATTTTCAAGCCCCTTTATTCCGATTTCCTGCACGTCCTTGAAGATGTTTTCCGGGTGGTAGTGGTCCACGAGTATTTTGCCGCTTCCGTCCACCAAAATCATGCCGGAGCTTATTGAATCGCTGTCGTTGTCGACGTTGCCTACTATTTTTGAAAGGTAGTCCAGGTCCACGTCGCCAGAGACGACTCCTCGCGGGTTTCCTAAACTGTCCTTGATGAATTTCGATATGACGATGCATGCGTAGCCGGCCGACGAGAGATACGCGTCGGAGTAGTGGAGGGCGCCGTTGTCGGCTTTGGCGTTCTTGTACCATGAACGGCTTCTTGCGTCGTAGTTGTTGCTCCTCGGCTCTGACGGATACCTTGTGAACGCTCCTGTGGACTCCAGCGAGAAGGCCAGCCCCAATAGGTCGTCGTTGGATTCAACGAATGTCTTCTCCAAATCGTATATCTCGCTCTCGTATGGACCGAAATTTTCCGGGTCCGCAGGCACCTTTCCGCTCGGGTCGCTCATCTCCACATAGCTCGTCAGGCTGTCGTCCCGCCTCTTCACTGCCTCCAACTCCCCGAACATTGCCACGGTCGAGCCAACGTTCTGGAAGTGGTTTTCAAGGGCGATGTCTGTCAAAGTCGATATTTCGGCTACGCTCCTGTTGAACTGCTTTTCGTTCAGATTCTTGCTCGTGAAGTATATTGTCGGCCCGAACAAGGCTATTATTATCAGTGCCAGCACCATCAGCGTTATAGCAATCTTTGTGAATATAGAATTTTTTCTTGTCATCATGATTTCCACCGCCCCCTTAAAAAATCAAATCGTCTGGAGCATTTCCACGATTTCGGCGGGAGTCTTTGCAGTAGGCCTGTTGAGCGATGTCGGTTTGAAAGCGTTCCTCACGCTCTCCGGCATTTCTGGCGCCTCTCCGATTGTGTGCCGTATGAAATCGATGGACATCGCCGGATGGTCCCTCATCACAAGAACCACTGCGGCTTCGTCCTCCTCTGTCATTTCCGCGCGCTTCTTTGCGGCCGCGTATGCCTGGCTTGTCGGCTTGTCCGCGAAAATCTTGTACTTCATGAAAAGTTCCTGGCAGGCCTCCGTGGTCTCCCTTTCCGAAACTTCCGACGGGTAGATGAAGTGCTTGAGCATGAGCGAATTCGCGTTGAACACGTATTCGAGCCTTTCGAGGTTTGAGGGGCTTGCCGGGTCGCAAGGCTTCCTGTCGTGGACGTCGACTATCGAATCCATGATTTCGCAGTTGCCCTGCGGGTCGACTTGCAGCTCGTTCGTGGTCGGGCAGATGAAGCCGTTGACCGGAAGCGCGAGTTTCCAGCTGTAGAGTCCCGCCACGAGGTTCGAATAGTTTCCGGGCGCCATCGCGTAGAAGATGTCCCCGCAGATTTGGTTTTTGAGCCTTGAGAATGCGAACGGGTAGAAGAACGACTGGGGAATCAACCGGCCGATGTTCGTCGTGTTCGCCATCGTGAGGTGGAATTTCTCCACGAGTTTCCTGTCCGCGAAGATTTCGCGCACGATTTGGTGGCAGTCGGCTTCTGTTCCGTCAATCTCTATCGGAAGCACGTTTCCGCCGTTCCAGATGAAGTCCTCTTCCTCCAGACCCCTTATCATCCTGCATGGCTTCGTCGGGTAGAGGAGGACCGCCTTCATCCTTTTCTTGCCCCTGATTGTCTTTGCCACGCTGGCTCCAAGTTCCCCAAGCGTGGCGTCGAGGAATATCGCGTCCGTTTCCTTGAGAGTGAGAATCGCCTCCAAAGAATTTATTAGATAGGAGATTCCGAAGTCCTTGTGGCTGCCCGTGGGCGTGTGGAAAAGCTCAAGTGTGAAAAGTTTTTCGTCGATTTTGTTGAGCCTTGGCTCGAATGTGAATGCGTTTGTGGCTATTGATTCGCAGATTATCGGGCTGAATTCTTCGTTTATAAAAGCCGAAGTCAATGCTCCGGAAATTGAAGAGAAGGTCGTCTTCTCGTTCGTGTACAAAATCCATTTGCGAAGATCGTCGCTGTCCTCTGGAACATAAAGCCCACCGTCTGACGGCAGGCAGTCGAGGACAGCTTTCTCGAAATTCACAGAATTTTCTTCGTTTCTAGTGCTGATAAATTTCATGGAGATAATTATAACATGAAACACTAGATTAGAAAAAAATTAGGGGAAAATTGTCGCTGTTTTCTATTTTGCCTGAATCTTCGCGTACACCGAAGCCGATGTCATCACCTGGAACACGTTCGGAATGTTGTGGTAGATTCCATATTTCGTGTAGAGTTCCTCTTCTACACCGAGCCTGACGCGTTTGTTCAGGGCCAGTTCCGCGTTGAAGTTTGTGACTCCCACCAAATCCCAACCGAGCTGCGTTCCCCTTTCCCCGTTCTTGAGGTATTGGAGCTGGTCGTAAAAGTCGTACATCGCATAGCCCCTGAAGCTCGCCCCTATGTTCGAGCCGTCCTTGCGCTTGTATTTCGCCAGAAGCTTCGTCTCGAATCCGACGTTGTAGTTGTACGAGGCGTTCAAGCCCGCCTTTCCGTTTTCCTCGTCCGTGTATTTCTCGTCGAAATCCCTTCTATAATAGTAGAAGTCTGACGTTCCGAGCAGGATTCCAGCCAGGTGCGCCTGCCACTCGAATGTGGAGTCGTCCTCGTTCGTGACCCTCTGCTTTATCGCGAATCCTGGCGCCATCGATGAAAGCAGGTAGTAGGAGTGCCAGTCGAAGTCGAACAGCATTGTCATTCCGATTGATGTCGCCTTGTCTTCGCCGAAGTCGGGCGCGCGGGAGAACATCATTCCGTCCGAGAGAATCCTGATGTTGTAGTAGATGTTCTTGTCCAGTTCCGCGAAGTTGCAGTCCGCTCCGTTGCCGGAGCCTTTTCCGATTCCGGCCTTGAACAGGAGCGAGAACTGGCTGTATGGGTCGTTTGAGTCGTGTCCGTAAGGGTCGTTGTAGACGACGTGGAATTCGGGGGAGACGTGGACGGGGTACATCTCAGTCTCGTCGTAGTCGCCGTCGTAGTCTATCAGGTTCACGTGGGCGAACGATGTCCCCATGGGGAATTTCAGCGAAAGTTCGTTTATGTGCCCAGAACTTCCGAGCGGTCTCTGCCGTGTGAAGAGCTGCGTCCAGAGCCTCGTCGGGTTCACGGCGTAGCCGAGCAGGCTTGAGATTTCGTCGGCTTCCAGCGAGAGGCGGTAGAGCATTTCTCCCACAGAGAATGCGCCTACGGTCGTGTAGGCCATGTCGTTCTTTGACGGTGCGTTGGTCTCGCAAAG
>CAMHLH010000112.1 GCA_946185925.1 uncultured Treponema sp. | reverse complement strand
CATCGGTCGTGACAACGATGTCGTCCTCGCCTATTCCGAATTTCGCGGCTACAGAAGGGATGGAGGCGATGAACGAGCGCGGATTCCTGAACTTTCCGCCGTCCTTGACTCCGCAAGTCTTTCTTCCGCAGCAGTCGGCAGTGTCGCAGTTCATCGGAAGAGTGACCTCGTTGACCTTTTTCAGCTCAAGGCAGGTTCCGAACCACGACTCCCGCTCGGCATTGAAGCGGGCGTTTTTGATGTCTGCCTCGACAAGGGCCTTGTCGAGAGCGTCGAAGGCGAACGCGCAGTCCTCAACCAGGGAGACGTCGCTCGGAAGAATCTTGTTGATTTCGGCCGCGTCGATGTCGATGTGGAGGATGTCGGCGGACGGGCAGAACTTGGAGACCACACCGGTCGCCCTGTCGTCGAAACGGACACCGGCCGCCAGAACGAGGTCGGAATCATACATGACCTTGTTGGCGGCATAGCTTCCATGCATTCCGACCATGCCGAAGAAGAGGTCGGACTTTGCCGGCACGATGCCGATTCCCATGAGAGAAGAGACGACCGGCATTCTGTACAATGAAAGGAACCTCTTGATTGCCTCTGAACTTTCAGGGTTGTTGGCTCCGCCGCCCAAATAAAGGACCGGCTTCTTCGCGTTCATGAGCTTTATGGTGAAATTCTCTATGACCGCGGAAATTTTCTCGTCCTCGGTCTTGAATTTGATTCCCTTGTGGTTGTGGACATACTCGTCGTAGATTTTGCCGAAGCAAGTGTCAAAATCCTCAGGCACCTCGGCAAGCTCCGCCTGGACATTCCTCGGAACGTCGATGAGGACAGGGCCGGGTCTGCCGCTCTCGGCAATCGCGAACGCCAGCGGCACAGCCCTCACAAGCTCGGCCGCACTCTTCACCATCATCGAATGCTTCGTTATCGGGAAGGACAAGCCGAACGTGTCGGCCTCCTGGAACGCGTCGGTTCCAATCAACGAAAGATTCACCTGGCCCGTTATGGCAACGATTGGAATCGAGTCGCACCTTGCGTCCGCAATAGATGTCAAAAGATTCATGGCTCCAGGACCGCTCGTCGCCATGCAAACCGCGGCCTTGCCAGTGATCCTGGAGATTCCCTGCGCGATGAAGCCGGCCGCCTGCTCCTGCCGGACGAGGACGTGCTCAATGTCGGATTTTCCAAGTTCGTCATACAAAGGAAGAATAGAGCCGCCCGGAATGCCCGCCACAGTCCTTATTCCATTCTGTTTCAAAAGCTCTATTATGATTTGCGAGCCTGTAAGTTTTCTCATTTTGTACCTCAAAACAATAAATTCGTTGCGACCCAATCAAGCATGGGCGATGACGACGTCAGTGTCCATGCCTACTTTCCAAGGTCGATGTTGCGCCTGTTCCACGTGAATGGATTGTATTTTTCCAGCTCGGTAATCTCCTTCCAGTGAAAATTGATTTCGCTCACAGGAAAAATCAGTTTTGGAGGATCTTTCCTCCGCTTGTTGTTCTCCGTGACTATAGCAAGCAAATCTTCTTTTGTCTCTCCGTTCGGCACCCTGACCAGATACGGATTTCCAAAAGCGCATATTGAGAAGTCCGAATCATAGACCACGCCCTCCGGCATCGAAGTCGTCTTCTCGATGTTCCTAATCTTCGTTCCCCTTCCGGTCGTGCATTGATAAAGGTGCGAGCCGATTTTAAGGAATTTCGGGACCTCGAACGTCTTTTTTCCATCGGTGAAAGTCGCGACAGCGTTCGGGTCGTAGTCCATGCCGCTTTTCCAGTAGCGGAGCTTGTAGACGACATCTCCTCCATCATCTTCCTTTAATACATAATACGAGTTGACCTCTTTCTTGAACCTGGGGGGAGAAATCGTTATTCCGTCGGCGTTGGACGCGCAGCCCCAGTAGCCGGCATCAGAATCGGACTTCACCACCCTGACATTTCCGTTCTCCGACTCCAAATCGGGATTCACAAGGAAGTCCAGGTAGATTTTTCCTTCAATCACGGCTATCGGAACGAAAAGCGATTCCCTCCGGGCGACTTTCCCAGTCGAATAGACGGCGCCTGGATAAATCAGCTCAAGCTCGTAGACTCCGGCATTCTTCGACTCGTTCTCAAAGACAGTCCTGCATCTTACAGAAATGTCCTCTGGAGACGAAGATTCGGCATCGTTTCGGTCCCTCGTCTTTATCTCCCTGAACGAAGAAGGCTCTGCGGCCCTGTCGTCGTACCAGGCGTAGAAGACGCGGAGGACCACGGAAAAGTCGAACGGAATGGACGCGGCAGCTTCGCCGGAAGTTCCGTCCGGAGAACCGCCCTCGAAAAGGATGAGCCTGTCGCTTCCCTGCCAGATTCCGCCCAAAATGGACGCGGCGGACGAAGGGCGGGACACGGGCTGCACTGCGTTCTGTGAAAAAGCAAAAAAGGCGCCTAAAAAGGAAAGGGCGCAAGAAAAAAATAATTTCCGCATAGATAGATTATCGGAGAATTTAGCAATAAATTCTCAAAAGCAAAAAGCCGATAATGAACATATGAAAAAACTACATATTGCATTCTTGCTTTTACTCACAGTTTTCTCTGCATCCACTTTTGCGGAGGAACTTTTCAAATCGAACGTTACCGCTTCATACTACGCTGATAAATTCCACGGCAAAAAAACGTCAAGCGGAGAGACGTTCAACATGTACGCCTTCACTGCCGCCCACAAAACGCTTCCGTTCAACACGATTGTCAAAGTGACGAACCTCTCGAACGGAAAATCAGTTAACGTCAGGGTGAACGACAGGGGGCCGTTCTCGGACAACAGGGAAATCGACGTGTCAAAAGCGGCCGCCGAGAAACTCGACATGCTCGCGACAGGAACCGCGAACGTATCGCTCGAGATAGTCCAGCTCGGAGAGACTTCGGCCACAGAGACGGCAGCGGCATCTTCGACTTCGACATCAACGCTTGAAGAGACAATCAACAAGCTCAAGAAGCTCGACCCGAACAAGAGGTGGGACATCCAGCTAGGCGCGTTCGCAAAGAGGGAGAACGCGGAAGCTCTCGCGCAGAAGCTCGTCGACGCGGGATTCAAGAACGTGGTCTTCCAGAGGACAACCGAGGTCACAAGGGTCGTAATCAAGGACGCGGCGACTTCGGAGGTCCAGGGGATTTTGACGAACCTCGAAAGCAAGGGCTTCACGGACTACTTCGTGAGGGAAAGGAAGGCCGAGTCGGTGTCATCGACAAATCCGTCCGCGATTCCGACAGATTCGGACAATTCGACAATCGACGCAAAGTAGGGAAAACGGCATAAAAAAAATCCTGCATTTTGTAGAAGCAAAGTGCAGGATTTTTTTTGTCAGAAAAAAGACAACTTAGTTAGAAACAGCGTTCACTGCTGTATCAGCCGCAGACTCTACAGCCTCTGTAGCCTCTGAGGCAGCTGCGTCTACTGTTGAATCAACAGCGTTCTGGACAGCCTCTTTGACTTCCTCTTTAGCAGTCTCCGCGTTTGACTTAGCGGCTGCCTGTGTTGATGAACCGCAAGAAGCGAATGCAAAAACAGAAGCGAGTGTCGCGACAACGGCGATGTTTCTGATCATTTTCATAAAAATGCCTCCAAATGAAATGAATGTGGAAAGTTTAGCAGAATTTTCACACAATGTTAATCATGTTCCACAAATTCAACTTGAAAAACGCAGGAAGAAGGTCGAAAAACTTCAATAAAATAAAAGAAAAATCCAACAATCATTTAAAAAGCCTTGAATATTCCTTCTTGTATATCTCCGTGATTTTGTGGCGCATGAGTTCCTGCTTGGCGTTGATTTCCTTGCCGAGCTCGAAAGACTTCTTGAGGAGGACGAATTTTCCTATGCGCTCGCAGGTGCGGAATCCGTTCTTCGCGTTGTCCAAAGTGTCGATTTCCGTCTGGAAGAGGTTCTGGATTTCCTTCGTCTCAAGGAGCGACTCGTAGTTGTCGTAGAGGATGTTGTTCTCCTCGGCGTACGAAAGCACGTTCTGCTGGTCGGGGACGACGAGCGCGCCTAGGTACTTCTTGTCCTGCCCCACCACGACCGCGCGCTCGATGTAGGGGCTTGCGTTGATGGCCTTCTCGATGACCTGCGGCTCTATGTTCTCTCCGCCAAGAAGCACTATCGTGTCCTTAGCCCTGCCGACGATTTTCAATTCCTCGTCGTACGAAATCATTCCCAAGTCGCCGGTGTTGAGCCAGCCCTCGGCGTCAATGACCTTCTCCGTGAGGTCGGGCCGCTTGTAGTAACCCTTCATGACCTGCCGCCCCTTGACGAGGATGATTCCGCGCTTTCCGGGCTTGAGCGGCTCGCCGTCCACAATCTGGCCGTCCTTCTCGGCGACAATCTTCACGTCGAACGAAGGGAAGACGAGGCCGACGTTGTTGCTCCTCGGCTTCTTCGAGTTCCTGACCGAAATGACAGGGGCGGATTCCGTCATGCCGTAGCCTTCTAGCAGGTTGAAGCCGATGGCATGGTAGAACGCCTCGATGTCGGGCTGCAGCGCGCCGCCACCTGAAATGACCGCGCGGAAATTTCCGCCGAAGCGGGCGCGGAGCTTCTTGTAGAGCGTAATCTCGCAGAGGAGGTGCGGAATCCACAAAAGCGCGAACGGAATGACGCTCCAGAGGACATCCAAAAAGCGCGGATACCACCTGTAGCGGCACCTCAAGCCCAAGACACCCTCCTTCATCTTGTAGTACATCTTTCCGATGAGTATCGAATACTTGAAATGGAACTGCTGCCACTTGCTGAGCTTCCTCACCTCGCGGAAAAGCCCCTGCGCCACAGCCTCGAACAATCTCGGCACCACGTTCATCCACTGCGGTTGGACGAGGTTCATGTCCTGAAGCATGACAGAAGCGATTGGGCGGGAATATGCGAAGCCGCCTTCACGGGCTACGACCATGTAGCAGAAGGCGCGCTCGAACGAGTGCCAAATCGGAAGGACAGTGAGCCAGATGTCGCCGGACTGCATCAAGCCGAGGACGGAATGCGCGACCTCGCACTGCGCGATGTAGTTGTCGTGGGTCAGCTGAACGCCCTTCGGAAGCCCTGTCGTGCCGGAAGTGAAGATGATGGTCGCAACGTCGTCCGGCTGAATTTCGTCCATGCCCTTCTCTATCTCAATCCACTCCTCCTTCGATATGTTCACGCCCTCGCTTTCGAGGAAGTGGTAGTTCAGCACCTCAAGCCCCTTCTCGCGCGCCTCGGCTAGAATCGGCCCCTCCTGGTAGTCGAAGAGGATGGCGGTCTTGAGCAAGGGAACCTCCTCGATTTTCTCAAGCACCTTCTGGAGCTGCCTGGCATTCTCGAAGAAGCACATTTTGCACTCCGCGAAGTTCAAGATGAAGCGCATCTCCATTCCCATCGAATCGCAGCCGCGGGGAACGTCAATCGCTCCAAGAGAGAGAATCGCCAAATCGGTGATGAACCACTCGCGCCTGTTGTCGGCCATGATGCCTATGTTGTCGCCCTTCTTGACCCCGATTTTCTTGAGGCTGGAAGCGAATTCGACAACGTGCTGGTAAACCTGGGAATAACTGTATGGAACGAAGACTCCGCTCTTGTTCTTCACAAGCTGCAGTGTGTGGTTCGGAATTTTCTTCACCTTCTCCCTGACCATGACGGGAATTGTGGCTCCGAGAGTCCTGTCCATCTTTGATTCGTCAATCATTTTCTCCTCCAGTCGAAAAATCTGCCGGCTTCGGAAACAGCAGTCTCGGAACCGGTTCGTTCTATTCAAAATGACACTTTAACACTTTTTGTCATTTTGTCGAAGTGCTTTCCAAAAACGCCCAATACTGCGGAAAAAAGCGAAAACAGATAGAATGGAAGGCAAACAGCGATTCAGCAAATCAAACAAAATCAAAATCATTCATTCATAAGGAAAAAAAACTATGCAGCACACATTTTTGGGAAAAGTCGGCGAATTGATGCTCAAGGGCTCCAACATAAAGACATTCGAGAGGATTCTCGTGCAGAACATAAAGACATCGCTCCAGTCGGTGAAGGCGGACGTCATAATCAGGGCGGGAAGACTGTACGTGGAATGCCCTGACGAATCGGTGGAGGCGGTCAAGTGGACTCTCTCTCACACTCTCGGAATAACGGGCTGGGCGGAAGCCGTGGTGGTAGAGAAGAACATCGAGGCAATCAAGGACGAAGTGGCGAGGCAGTGCGAGGAAGCGAAGAAGATGGGCGCGAAGACGTTCAAGACGGAAGCGAGGAGAAGCGACAAGTCGTTCCCGATGGACCACTACGCGATAATGCGCGAAGGAGCGACAAAGGCATACGAGCAGAAGATACTTGAAGTGGACGTGCACAATCCCGACGTGCAGATAAACATCGAGGTGCGCGAAAAGTGCTTCGTCTACTCGGACGCGATAAAGGGAAGGAGGGGGCTTCCACTCGGATGCTCTGGAAAAGGGCTGCTCCTCCTCTCCGGCGGACTCGATTCCCCAGTCGCGGGCTACCGCATGATGAGGCGCGGAATGAGCGTGGACTGCTGCTACTTCCACGCCTACCCCTACACGAGCGACGAGGCCCGCGAAAAAGTGGAAAAGCTCGCTGAAATCATCTCCGGCTACGGCATGAAGACGCACATCAACATAATCCCGTTCACGGAAGTGCAGATGCAGATAAAGAAGAAGTCCCCGGAGAACATGACGACGCTCATGCTCCGCCTCTGCATGATGAAGTGCGCCAACATGCTCGCGGAAAAGACGAACGCCGACTGCATCATCACGGGAGAGAGCCTCGGGCAAGTCGCGAGCCAGACGATACAGAACATGGAATGCACGGAGTCGTTCGCGGAAAGGCCGCTTTTGCGCCCGCTCGTGGGACTCGACAAAGAGGAAATCATCGACACCGCAAAGGAAATCGGCACATACGAGACGTCGATTCTGCCGTACGAAGACTGCTGCGTCCTCTTCTCGCCGAAGCACCCGATTCTGCACTGCTCCGTGGAGGAGGCGAAGAGCGTCTACGAGTCGCTTGAGGTGGACGAACTGGTGAAAAAGGCGTTCGACGAGCGTGTCGTGAAAAGATACGAAGCGAGGAGCACAGTCGCATCCCTTTTCGGCACCAAAGACAACACGGAGGAACTCAAGTCGATAAACGGAACCGTCTGCACGGCGAGAATTTAGAGTTGTGCCTCGGCTTCGCTCTGCAACCATGCTTCGACTTGCCTCGACTCCGCTCGGCAACCGTGGTCGGTGAGCGGAGCCGAACCGACGATGAAAAATGTAGGAATTGAGAATGGAAAAAGAAATCGTCATTCACGATGAGAAAGATTTAAAAGACAAGGTTTATGTGATTCGTGGAGTTCAGGTAATGATTGACAAAGATTTGGCTGAAATCTACGGATATGCAACAAATCGGTTCAATGAGCAAGTGAAAAACAACTTTGAAAAATTCGATGAAGAAGATTTGATGTTTCAGCTGACAAAAGAAGAATTTGCCGAGCTTTCAAGGTCAAAAATTTTGACCTCAAAAAATGATTCTAACTTGATGTCGAATTTTTCGACATCAAGTTGGGGCGGAACAAGGAAACTTCCCTACGCTTTCACGGAGCAGGGCGTTTATATGCTCATGACAGTCTTAAAGGGCGAGCTTGCGACAAAACAGAGCAAGGCACTTGTTCGGCTTTTTAAGAAAATGAAGGATTACGTTGTAGAAAACCAGCAGATTGTAAGCCAGCGAGATTTTTTGCGCCTTTCCTTGCAAACTGCCGAGAACGCACAGAATATCATTGAGTTCCGTAAGCAACTTGCTGAAATTGATGATAAAGTTGAAAACGTTGTAAGCAACCTTGGCGATATGGTCAGAAAATCTGAGCTTTCTCCGATT
>CAMHLH010000111.1 GCA_946185925.1 uncultured Treponema sp. | reverse complement strand
TCCGAGAACGGACTTCTGGATTTGCTTCAGAAGGAGCTCGCCGACAATTCCCTCTACCAGATTGGAAGCTACAGGGGAGAGCATCTGCAGTTCGCGTTCACCCACACGAACGCCTACGGAGAGAACTACTTCTCGTTCGTGAACGGACAGTACACGACCGACGGCGGCACGCACTTGAACGCGTTCAAGGAAGGCTTCCTCAAGGGCATCAACGATTTCTTCCATTCCAACTACAAGTCTGAGGACGTGCGCGACGGAATAACGGCCGCTGTCCTCGCGAAAGTGCAGAATCCGGTCTTCGAGAGCCAGACCAAGAACAAGCTGGGAAACACCGACATCAGACAGTGGATTGTGGGGGAGACCCAGTCCGGCCTTGACGATTGGCTCCACAAGCACCCGAAGGAAGCTGAACTGCTCAAGGGCAAAATCGAGGCGAACGAGAAGCTCAGGACGGAATTGAACGCGGTGAAGAAGGAAGCGAAAGAGGCCGCCAAGAAAATCTCCCTCAAAATCGAAAAGCTCAAGGACTGCCGCTTCCATCTTGAGGACGGGGAGAAGGGCGCGAATTCGATGATTTTCATCACGGAAGGAGACTCTGCTACAGGCTCGATGGTCGGAAGCCGCGACCCGTCGTTCCAGGCGATTTTCTCGTTGCGCGGAAAGCCCGAGAACATGTACGGAAAAAAGCAGAGCGACATCTACAAGAACCAGGAGCTTTTCAACCTCATGATGGCGTTGGGAATCGAGCAGGACGTGTCGAATCTCCGCTACTCCAAGATTGTTATCGCGACCGATGCCGACAACGACGGTTTCCACATCAGGAACCTCGTTTTGACCTTCCTTTTGGGCTATTTCGAGGAACTTGTGACGAGCGGCCGCGTCTGGATTCTTGAAACGCCGCTTTTCCGCGCGAGGAACAAGAAGGACACAATCTACTGCTATTCCGAGGACGAGCGCGACAAGGCCGTGAAGAAGCTTGGCGCGTCTGCGGAAGTCACCCGCTTCAAGGGACTCGGAGAGATTTCCCCCCACGAGTTCAAGCAGTTCATCGACCCCGCGACGATGCACCTGACCCCGGTGGAGGTGGAGGCGCTCAAGAACGTCCCCGCCGTCCTTGAATTCTACATGGGAAAAAACACCCCCGAACGCAGAAACTTCATCGTCCACCACCTCCTGCAGGAAATCGACGCGTAAAAAACAGGGGGGGCGTCAGACACCCCCAGTCCGTGTGGCAAAAATCCACACAAACAAAAATCAAAACCTGTGCGTATACGACAGCGCGATTCTCCTGAAGTACCACTCGTACCCCGTGTAGTTCAGGTACGGCTCCACTGTCGTTTCGTCGTGCTCTTCCTTGAACGCGCGCCTGCTCGAAACGCTCGCGAGTATTGTAAGAGAGTTCTTTTCGTTGAACTTTATCTGTGCGAATGGCGAAATGGATGCCGTCTTGAAATCTCCCTTGTAGTCGTTGTTGTTCAGCACGGCATAGTCGTTCTTGTCGTAGTGTCCCTCAAGTTCGAACAGGAACCCGACTCTGCTGACCATCTTCGGCATCTGGTAGGCGACTATCGCGTTCGTGTAGAACTGCCAGCCGTTCGCCTTGTTGTCGCTCGCCTGCCATTCCCAGATTTCGTTGTCGTCCACACCCGTCAATGCAGCGTACTTCACCTGGTAGCTTGCGAGAAAGAGGACGTGCGTCCAGTCGCCAGGCCAGATTGCGCTCGTGTCGAACTGGAACGTTCCCTGGAGCCAAAAATCGTAGTAGAAGTGCCTGAATGGCGCGAGGTCGCTGTACTCCGCATCGTCTGCGTTCTCCGTCTTGTCTAAAACGCTCATCCCTTCCCAGCCGAAAAGCGTCCAACCAGTTCCGACGTCTCCGCCTGCCGAAAGAACGAGGAACGGAAGGGGTGTGAACGCGACCGAGAGCTTCGGCTTTATCGTCACCGGCGAAAGCTCAATCGCGCTTCCGAAGACGACCGCAGCGTCTTTCAAGAGCCAGTGTTCACCGAGCGGAGTGCAAAGCGTGTATTCGGCCCCCAGCGTGGCCCTGCCCTCAAGCCCGTAGTACGCGCCCGTGAGCTTCGACAAGTGCGCGCTCGATGTCCTGTACTCCGATTCCGGGTAGTAGGCCGCATCGATTGTCAGGTAGGTTTCGAGATTCCCTTTTTGATTTTGTTGATTCGATTGTTGATTTTCTTCTGCAAAAATTTTTGATGAAAGTGAAAGCAGAATAACTGCCAGTTGAAAAATTCTCTTGATTCTCATTCGCTGATTTTAGCATTTTTGCGGCATTCTTTCTCAATCTTCCACAAAATCGCACGGAAGCGATATGTTTTCCCTTCCGATAATCAATTCATGTTCTGCAAAAAAATTTTTTCATCGTTTTCAGTTTTGCTTTTCGTCTTGTTTTCGGCCTGCTCTGAGAAGCTTTCGTTTGAAATCGCAAAGGACACGAAAGTCGCGGTAAAATCAGCTTCCGAAAAAGACGGCGGCACCCTTGTCACAAGATTCCTCTTCAGCGAGTCCGACCTCCGCCTGGTCAATTCCAAGTTGAAGACATCGTTCTCCCTCGAATTCGTTTTTGAGAATGGCGGCTCTCCTTCCGGGTCATTCTCTTTCGGCTTCATCGATTCTTCGTCTTCCGAGTCCGAGAAAGTCGTCGGGGACTTCACCGGCATTTCTTCCTCGAAAATCCGCTTTTCCATGGTCGAAAAAAAGCTTCCGTCGGGCTTCTTTTTTAAAAGCGGAGCGGATTCCGGGAAAATATCGTTGAAAAGCCTGAAAGTCCTTCCAGTCAAAATCGGCTTCGATTTCTCTTCGATTCCTTCGTTCTATTTTTCGCAAAAGGGCGGAAAAATCACCGCCGAGGAAATTTCCTCTAAGACAATCGATTTTTCGGATGTCGATTTCCGTCCGAACATGCTCTTTCAGGCGGGATTTTCCGATTCCGCCGATTCCACAGGGCGCACGGCGACTGTCATGAGCGTGAACAAGGAGAAATTCTATCTGCGTAAACCGAACGGCTCCTCGTCGATAGAATTCAGTCCGCTCGCCGTCAAGAACCCCAGGGGCGCGCTTTCGTTCATCGAGAACAAGGAGCAACTCTCGTCGTTCGTCCTCGTTCCGTCGAGCAAATATTCCGAGCCGAAATTCGTGGAAGGCTCTTCCAAAAGATACGTCCTCACGCCGATTGTCACCGACCCCGGCCTCATAATGTGGTGGCCAAAGAAGAACTGGCGCGGCGACGACTACGAGCTTTTCGTGTGGGACCGCTTTCCCGGAGTCGTGATTCTGGACATCGCCGACTACGCGGTTCAGGACGATTTCTTCCGCCGAATCGCTTTCTTCGTGGAGAAGGCAGGCTTCCGCGGAAAACTCTATTCCGATTCATTCCTTGAGGACAAGCACGGCTACAACGCCCACGACTACCGCGCCGAGAGCCTCGCCGAATTCTACGAGAAGGTGCGGCAGGAGAATTTCCCGATAAACGAGAAAGAGAAGCTCTTGAAGCGGATATTGATTGAGAACGGAGTTCTGGTTGAAAAGCCTGACGGACGCGTGGAAGCGGGGAAGGGGGCCGTCATATCGATTTCCCAGCAGAGCCAGATGTATTTGAGGACGCAGTTCATCGCCCACGAGGGCTGGCACGGAATCTTCTTCCTGGACTCCGATTTCAGGAAGACCGTCTACAAATTCTACGACGAGCTTGACGAGGGGACGAAACGCTATCTGATTCGCTACTTCCAGGTCACTCCGAGCCTGAACTACGATGTGAACGACCCCTATCTTTTGCGGAACGAATTCATGGCGTACATGCTCCAAAAGCCCGTCTCCGACATCGAAGAGTATTTCATGGACATGGCGGGAAGACGGCATTCCCAGGACTTGGCGAAGAAGGAGGCCGACTACATTCTCGCCACGAACGCCCGCTATTTCGTGGAGGCTTCGAGAAAACTCGACGAGTATGTGAACGGACGCTGGAACCTCGACGCAGGGCGAGTCTGGCTGGTCAACTAGGAAGTTCTCGTCTCCGTGTCGATGTTGAACATCCGCTCGGCTCCGATTGAGCTCATGGGGCCGTGGCCGGGCATCACAATCGTGTCGTCCTGCTGGGCGTAGAGCTTCGTCCTGATTCCGCTCACCAGTGTCTTTTTCGCGTAGTTGTTGTTTGTCGTTCCGATTATTCCGGCCTCCAGCGTGTCCCCGGTGAAAAGCACGTTTCCGATTTTGAACACGATTGAGTCCGCGCTGTGTCCCGGCACGGAATAGAACGACACGTTCATGCCCGCGAGACTGAGCGTTCCGTCGCCTTTGAGGACGTGGCTCGGCTGCTCCGCCAATTCTGCGTCGGCGGCGTACACGTCTATGTCGTATATCTTCTTGAGCGTCTTCAATCCGTTCGTGTGGCTCGCGTGGTTGTGCGTTATGAGAGCCGCCACAAGTGTCAAGTCGCCTTCCTCCACCTGCTTTATTATCTGCTCGTTGATTTTTCCCGGGTCTATGATGAGGGCCTGCTTTGCAAGCTCGTTGACCACGAAATAGCAGTTCGAGAAGGACTCCAGATTCAAGTGGAAATAGATTTTCATTCTCCCGTTCCTCCGTAAAATTTTCTAAAAAATCCTAGAGAATCCCCTCGTTGTCTATTCCCTGGAAAAGTTGGCTTCCAGCCTTGTCGAAGACCGCTTCCTTGGTGTTCGAAAGCTTGAACGAAACGTTCGTCTGCTGAATCTCGTAGAAAATCGTCTTCTTCACGTTGCAGTTCCTGAACGAAGTGTCCACGAGGTTCGCCTGTATGAAGCGCGAGTTGTACAAGTCCGAATCGTCGAACGATGACTGGAGAGCCGACAGCCCTGAAAAATTGTCGTGTATCATGTCGCTCCCCGTGAAAAGCACATGGATGAATTTCGCCCCCGCGAAGCTCGCGTACTGGATGTTGCTGTTGAGCAGGTTGCAGTCCGTGAAGAGCGCGAAGTCGAACGAACAGACCCTGCTCCTGAGATTCTTCGCCTTGATTCCGATGAAGAAGCAGTGCTGGAAGTTGCAGCCGTAGAATTTCTTGTCGGTCAAGTCGATTCCAGAGAAAGTCATTCCGCTGGCGTTCAGCCCCACGATTTTGTCGTGTGTGTAGATGTAGTTGTAGATTTTGACGGCGATTTCGTTCTTCTTCGGATGGTGCGTGAAGCAGTACTCTCCGTTCTCGCGGATTTCTCCATTGTCGTCGAAGTCCGAGAGCACGCTTTTCATGCAGCCCGGGCATTTGCATAAGTTCATCAAATACATGAAGTTATTTTAGAAGATAAATGCTAAAGTTGTCACATTGAATTTTTCTTGTTTTGATTTTATGGACTTCTGTTTTTGATTTTATGGAGAATTTTTTTATGGAAGAAGTTGCTGTTGATGAAGTTGGGAGGGTCGATTTCGCCTTTTTGGATTCTGGCACCGGCGGAATCCCGTACATGATGGCGTTGAAGAACCGCGTTCCCGAAGCGTCCTGCGTCTATCTCGGGGACACGAAGAATTTCCCCTACGGCGAAAAGACCCCCGAAGAGGTTTCCGAATGCGCCTCGTCCGCCATCGATTTAATCGTGCGGAAGTGGAACCCCAGGACTCTCGTAATCGCCTGCAACACGATTTCAGTCACCGCTCTCGCTTCTCTCAGGGAAAAGTTCCCGTCGCTTCCGATTGTGGGGACTGTGCCCGCGATAAAGCTTGCCGCGCGCGTCTCCTCGAACAAGAGAATCGGATTTCTCGCCACAAACGCCACTGTCAACAATCCGTATTCCCAAAAGCTCATCGACGATTTCGCATCAGACTGCCTGGTTTTCAAGCGCGGCGACCCGGATTTGGTCTCGTTCATCGAGCGGGATTTCTTCACGGCGAGCCAAGCGGAAAAAGAAGCCGCCGTCCGTCCCGCTGTCGACTTCTTCAAGGAAAACGGCTGCGACACGATTGTCCTCGCCTGCACTCATTTCACGCACATCGCCGCCACCGTGCAGAGCGTCGCCGGAGAGGGCGTGAAGGTCATTGACTCCAGGGACGGCGTGACGCGGCAGGCTCTTTTGGTCAGCGGCTGTTCATCCAACCCGGGGAAAATCTTCGGTGGAGCCGACCGCCCGTTCTTCGTGACCGCCGCGACCGAAGCCCAGGAAAACGAATACAGAAGGCTCTGTGAATTCTGCAAAATCGAATACGGCGGAGTCGTCTGAGCCTTCCGCTTTTTTGAAAATCACTTCGTCGTGTATTTCGCCTTGATTTTTCCCGCGCATACGTCCGACGCGAATCCTTCGTAGAAAGCCGTCGCCTTGTCCTTCGTGTCGAAGTCCGCGAAGTCGATTATCTCCTTCTGTCCGCCTTCGCTGTCGTTGAAGACGAACTTGAGCGAGTAGATTCCGTAGCTTGAATCCACATAGAAAAATTTCACCAGCGACATGTTTATCACTTTGTCGTCAATCATCGTGAACATACATCCCTCCGATTCTCTGTCGATGCCGAAAGCCGAGTTTTCACAGTATGCACAAACTCGACTTTCGGCTCGTGTTTCTTTTTCGGCTACAGCTTTGCCGCAATCCTATCGATAAAATCCCAGCTGTTCAGAATTTCTTTCGCTTTCGGTTCGGCGAGGCGGGCGAGGTCGCCTGTCATCACTCCGCTTTCGATTACGTCCAGCGTCGCCTTCTCAAGCTTCTTCGCGAAGTCGGCAAGCTCCGGCGTTCCGTCGAGTTCCGCGCGTTTCGCGAGCGCTCCCGTCCACGCGAAAATCAGCGCGACCGGGTTCGTGCTCGTCTTCTCTCCGGCCTGGTAGCGGTAGTAGTGCTTCTGCACTGTTCCGTGGCTGGCCTCGTACTCGAACTCTCCGTTCGGCGAGACGAGAATCGAAGTCATCATCGCGAGGCTTCCGCAGGCAGACGCTATCATGTCGCTCATCACGTCGCCGTCGTAGTTCTTGCACGCCCAGAGGAAGCCGCCCTCGCTCTTCATCACGCGCGCGACCGCGTCGTCGATGAGGGTGTAGAAGTATTCGATTCCGGCCTTCTCGAATTTTTCCTTGTAGTCCGAGTCGAACACGCGCTGGAAAATCGCCTTGAAGTTTCCGTCGTAAGTCTTGGAGATTGTGTCCTTCGTTCCGAGCCAGACGCTTATTTTCTGGTCGAGCGCGTACTCGAAGCAGCACTTCGCGAACGACTCAATCGAAGAGTCCATGTTGTGGATTCCCTGGAGGATGCCAGGTCCCTTCATCTCCTGAATCACCTTCCTCGTAACGGTGCCGTCCTTTGCGGTGAAGACGAGCTCCGCCGTTCCCGGCTGGTCCACCTTCATCTCGCAGTTCTTGTACACGTCGCCGTAGGCGTGGCGGCCGAGGACAATCGGCTTCTTCCATGAAGTCACGCAGCATTTGATGTTGTTGACGAAAATCGGGGTGCGGAACACAGTGCCGTCAAGTTCCTCGCGGATGATTCCGTTCGGGCTTCTCGTGAGCTGTTTGAGGTTGTACTCCTTCATGCGGGCCGCGTTCGATGTGATTGTCGCGCACTTCACGCCGACCTTGAGCCTTTTTATGGCTGCCGCGGAATCGTACGTCACCTTGTCGTCCGTGTCGTCCCTGTTCTTGAGCCCCAAATCAAAATATTCGGTCTTCAAGTCCACAAACGGTTCGAGAAGCTTCTCTTTGATGACCGCCCAAAGGACTCTTGTCATCTCGTCGCCGTCGAGTTCGGCGATGGCGTTCTTCATCTGGATTTTTGCCATAGAATAACCGCTCCTTTCCCTGTGTGCAAGGCGTATAATACTTGTCAGACCAAATCGGGGGCTTTCTTTTCCGGCAGGAGAGCGAACATCTTCGTTTCCCCCTCCGCCATCTCCAGGGAGATCCCGTCTCCCGCGTCATAGAACCGCTCTTCGTAGAGCTCGTAGGGATAACAGCT
>CAMHLH010000110.1 GCA_946185925.1 uncultured Treponema sp. | reverse complement strand
CTCATTGAGAAGGTCAGGGAGGCTTTGGGACTTCAGATTTGTCTTCAGTATGTGGATCAGGACAGGAAACTGAGTGTTTTGCAGCTTTCGCAGTCTACGTCTGAGAAGATTCTTCAGCACGAGGTCGACCCGAAGGATGGAAGCGAGCCTTTCGTGGCGTTCGACCCTGTCGACGGCAGGAACTGGATTTCTTCTGTCAGTGCCGCATTGGCAGCTGTCCGTGACAAGAACTATCTTCCTATAATTCTTTGTGCGGGTGAGGTTCGGCATCTTGTCCATTCTTCGATAGACAGGGAGATGCCGGGGACAATTGTCATTTCCATCAACGAAGTTATGACTGCAGGAAACAATATAAAATTGGAAATACTTGGAGAAATAAATGCCTAACGATTTCACAGATATGAACACTCCAAATAGAAACGTTTCAAATCCGTTGGCGACTATGATGAGCAACAGCGACAGCGAACCGAAAAAACTTACAGGCCGTGATGAGGAAGACTGCCGTCGAATGTTGTTCAATATGTTTGGTTCGCGCTACCAAATCATTGGTTCTAGGACTATTTTGAAGGGCGGCTTTTTGGGACTCGGACAAAAAGAGTATTGCGAAGTTCGCTACATAGTGAAGCCTCTTCCCATGTCGTCTTCTGAGAGTTTCGAGCAGACCCGCAGACAGTTGATTGAAAAGATAACTGGTGGACAGGGGAATTCGATTTCTGTCTCCCAGCTTGCGAATATCGACAAGAAACTTGAGGAACTTCAGAATTCAATAGACTCAAAGCTTTCAAGCATTTCAGTGGGAGCCGCAAGTTCTGAGCATCCTTCGATTCAGAAAATTGAGAATCTGCTTGTGCAAAACGAATTTTCGCTTTCGTACATCAACGCTATTAAGAATCGCTTGAAGACGGATTTGTCAGTGGATGAGCTCGACAATTTCGACGCCGTTCAGCGTACCGTCGTTGACTGGATTGGAAAATCCATTTCCATTTATCCAGAGACAATACACAAGGCACCTCATGTGATAATCCTGGTTGGACCTACAGGGGTTGGAAAAACGACAACGATAGCAAAGCTGGCGGGAACCCTTTTGAAAAACGCGAGCCAGAAAAAACAGCCCAAGCCTTCTATAAGGATGATAACAATCGACCACACGAGGGTCGGTGCGGAAGAGCAGTTGCGTCGCTTCGGAGTCTTGATGGATGTCGCTGTTGACAAGGCCGAGAGTGCCGCAGATGTGAAGCAGATTTTTGACACTTACAAGGATTCTTTGGACGTGCTTTTCATCGATACTCCAGGGTATAGTCCGAACGACTTCGAGAATATCGGCAAAATGTGCGGAATCTTGGGAATACCGGGGATGAACAAGGATGTTTATCTGACGATAACTGCCTCTGTAAAGGCTAGGGATTTGGTGTCGATAATTCAAGTGTACGAGCAGTTCAATTACGACTCGGTGATTATCACCAAGTGTGACGAGACTAGTGCTTTTGGAAACGTGCTCAGCGTGCTTTCTGAAAAGCACAAGCCTATAGCGTACATCACTGATGGACAGCAGGTTCCTAAAAAAATCGAGCGAGCATCGGTTGTAAGGTTTTTGACCAATTTGAATGATTTCAAGATTGACAGAAATCATATCGAAGAAGTTTTTTCTGAAAAATCAGAATCGTAATAAATAAAAAAGGATGTTTATATGGAAGATCAGGCGCAGGAACTTCGCGAATTAATGTCTGGCCACAAGACTAAAATAATAGCTGTCACGAGCGGGAAGGGTGGTGTCGGCAAGACGAACATAGCCGTGAACATGGCGATAGGATATGCCCAGCAGGGAAAAAAGGTCATTTTGATTGATGGCGATTTGGGCTTGGCGAACATAAATGTATTGTTGAACGCTGTGCCACAGTACAACCTGATGCAGGTAATCAACAAGCAGAAGACCATGCAGGAGATAATAACAGAGACCGAATATGGGTTCAAATTCATAGCCGGTGCCAACGGTTTCTCCAAGATTGCCAATCTGTCTGTCGATGAGCTTGACGATTTTGCGGAACAGTTCAGCCAGTTGAGCGATGCCGACATAATAATCGTCGACACTGGTGCTGGAATCGCCAACAACGTCCTCCAGTTCGTAGCCGCTGCCGATGAAGTTTGCGTCGTAACCACTCCAGAGCCGACGGCCATAACCGACGCCTACGGCATGATAAAGATAATCACAACCGAGTATGTTGACAGGGAGATGAGCATAAAGCTCCTGGTGAACAGAGTGCATTCCGATGCGGAGGGAAAGCGCGTTTCCGAAAGGATTGTCAGCATCGTTTCGCAGTTTCTCAACTACAAGGTCGAATATGTTGGTTTCATCTACGAGGATCCTGTGGTCCAGGCGTCCGTGAGCAGGCAGAAGCCTTTCATGTCGATAAATCCTAATTCGAAGCCGGCACAGTGCGTGAAGAATATCATCGCAAAATTGGACAAGAAGGAAGTCGGAAACGCTGATGGTGTTTCTTCGTTTTTGAAGAAATTTCTCAGGCGCAACTAAATTTTTCACTGTTTTTGAATATTATGGCTAAAAATGGTGTAAAATAGAAGAATGTCAGTTGGATAATAAAAACTTGACCTAATGTTTTTTTTATCTTAATCTGAAAAAAAGAGGGGGAAAGGGGAATGATAAACCCGAAGTATATAACTATCGCTGCTGTAGTAGGGTTTTGTCTATCTTTTTTTATAGGACTCGTTTGTGGAGTCGGTTTCGGTCGCATTCTTTTAAGGGCACTGATTTTTGCCGTAGTTTTTGCGGCTATTTCTGCTGGTATCTCGGTTGTCTATTCGATTTTTCTGTCGTCGACGTCATCGTCATCTGATTTGGATGCGGCACCTACTGGAACTAGCGGTTCTGTGGTCAACATCACGGTTGACGACGATGTTCTTCCTGATGATGAGTATTCGCCCAAGTTCACTGTCGAAAACAACAGGCGGTCCTTGGGAGCTGCCGCTTTGTCGGATGAGAAGATGACAGAGAAAAAATCCGAGCAGGTGTCTTCGAATGCGGAGCTTGAAGCGGAACCAACGCCAGCGGAGGAGCCTGATGTGGCTGAAAATCCTGCTGAAGAGGCTCAACCTTTCAAGCCTGCGAATTTGGGTGAGATGACAAAAATGACAGAGCCGTCGTCTGAAGACATTTCCGATTTGCCTCCTATAGATGATTTGTCGGCAGAGTCTTCCGCTGATTTTGAGTCTGTGGACGATGTTAGTTCTGGAAGCTCTTCTGTAGGCAGCAGTTCCAGTCCCGTAGCTGTTCCTGACCAGAATGCCCAGTTGATGGCGCAGGCCATTTCTACGATTCTGGCAAAAGATGAAGAGTGATTTTTTGGTGAAGTAAAAAAATGTGGTTCCAGTTAGTTAAAAAATAAGTTTGCAAAAGGGTGGGGAAATGGATATTGCAAAGTCACAAATCATAAATGATGAAGAAGAAGACGCACTCTGGGTCCAGTTTGCAAAATCATCAGAAAATACATGCCGCTTGTGAAATATGTCGCTGGAAAGGTTTCTGTGGGCCTTCCTGCCAGCATGGAATTTGACGATTTGGTTGGATTCGGGCAGTTTGGCCTTCTTGATGCGATAAACAAATACGACTTGAACAAGAAGGTAAAATTCAAGACTTACGCTGTCACTAGAATCCGAGGCGCGATTTTTGATGAAATGCGCCAATTGGACTGGGTTCCACGTTCCGTCAGGCAGAAGACAAGGGAAATCGAGGACACGATAAGCGAGTTGGAGTCGAAACTTTCGAGGCCGGCTACCGATGCTGAAATAGCGAAGGAAATGAACATCACGGAGGAAGAGTATCAGCATACCGTGATGAAAATAAGCGGAACTAGCGTTTTGTCCTTGAACGATGTCTGGTATTCGGGGGACGACAGCGACCATGTTTCTATCGGAGACAGCATCGAGTCTCCGCAGAGTTTGAACCCGGATGTTCAAGTCGAGCGAGATGAAGTCAGAAAGGTAATCATTCAGGCGATAAACGAATTGCCTGAGAAAGAAAAGATGGTGATAGTCTTGTACTATCATGAAGATTTGACTTTCAAGGAGATTGGACAGGTTCTTGATGTTTCAGAATCGAGGATATCCCAGCTCCATTCGAATGCGAATCTTCATTTGAGGGCTAAACTTACCAATTTTAGAAAGGGAATCTTTTGATTTGTTTCTTGGTTGGGGCTTTTGAGAGGATTGTATGGTAAAAATTGATAGGATTAAGAAAGATTTGGCGGAGATGCTTGCTGTCGACAAAGAGATAGAAAGCATTGAGGTCAGGGCCGACACGCTTGACGAGGCTCTTGCCGACGCTGCTGTTCAATTTGAGACAAAAGTTTCCAATCTTGAATATGAGGTTGTGGAACGCGGCTTCAGTGGTGTTATGGGGTTCGCGAAAAAACCTTGGGCAATCCGCGTATACCAGAATCCTACGACCGTCGTCAAAAAACACAAGTCAAAGCTTGCAGCCACTACGGCGGGAGCCGAGGAAACGGCCAGCGAAGAGAGCAATGTCATCAACGGAGTCTACTATATACACAGGTTCGCTTCGGACATCGCTTTGAAGGTCGTGCTGCCGCAGAATGGAGGAAGCCCTGTAAATGCCGCCGACATTATAAGCGATTTGAATTTCCGCACCGATACAATCGAATTCGACAAAAAGAAGGTCGAGAAATTCGCTAAAGAGGGAACAGATGATTCATACGAGGTCATCGGAAGCTACAACCATATTCCTTCAAACGACGCTGTTTTTGTTGTCGACATCGCTAAGGACAGAAAGTCTGTTTTCGTGACGGTGACTCCTCCTGAGTTGGGCGGTTCCGACATAACTTCCGAGCAGATAAGGAAGGCCGTTGAGGGGCAGGGAATTCTCGCCGGTATTTCAGACGAGAAGATTTCCAATCTGGTGGACATTCCTGTTTACAATGCGCCTGTTGTTGTCGCCGAGGAAATCCCTCCTGTCAACGGAAAGGATGCCTACATCGTTTATGATTTCCAGACCGACAAGTCAAAAATCAAGGCGACCGAGGGTGAGAACGGTCAGATCAACTTCAAGGAAACGAACAGAATCCAGAACAGGGTCAAAGGAGACAAGCTCGCATGGAAAGTTCCGGCAGGAAAAGGAAAAGCCGGAAAGACATTGTTTGCCGAGTATCTTGAGGCAATGGACGGAAAGGACATTCCTCTTCCGGTTGGAAAGTGCACGAGGGTCGGCGATGACGGTCTTTCGATAATCGCGGATGAAAATGGACAGGTCTTGCTTGTCAATGACAAGGTAACGATTGAACCTGTTATGGAACTTCCTGCCGTCAACCTCAAGAACGGTGGAAACATCGACTTCAATGGAAAGGTCATTGTCAAGGGAAACATCGAGGACGGCTTCTCTGTGAAGGCCTCTGGAAATATCGAAGTTTCAGGAAACGTCGGTGCCTGCAGCTTGAAGTCCGATGGAAACATCATTGTTTCCCAGGGTATCATTGGGCGCGACGAAGCAAAGATTGAGTGTGTTGGAAGCCTCTGGGCCAAATTCATTGAGAGCGCTGAGATTCACGTGGACGAGAACCTCATCGTGCAGGAGTCCATAATGTCCAGCGTTGTAAAGGCTCAGAAGAAGATTGTCCTTACCGGAAAAAAAGCCCAAATCGCTGGTGGAAGGCTTTTCGCCACCGAGATGATTTCTGCCAAGACCGTCGGTGTCGCAGGAAAGTCTACCGAACTTACTGTAGGTGTCGATCCTAAACTCAAGGAACGCCTTGAGAATTTGCAGTCAATGCAGAACGACAATATGAAGCGCATGGACGAGATTGACGCAAACATTGTTGCCCTGGAGAACCAGAAAAAGATGCGAAAGGCTCTTCCGAAAGAGAAAGAGGAGAGCTTGAAGGCCTTCATAGAAGAGAAGGACAAGGTGACGGAACAGAGTTGCGAGTACAACGAGGAAATCACACAGAGTCAGAACAGGATAAAGCAGATTCGAAGCGTCGGCCGCGTGTATGTGTCTGGCACTGTGTATTCCGGTGTTACGATTTACATCAGAGATGAGAAGGAAGAGGTTCATTCTGAGGTCAAGGCCGCCATGTACGAACTGGATCTTGAGAGCCGCCTCATCAAGCGCAGCAAGTATGTCCAGCCGGATCTGAGTGACTTGAAGGGGCCTGACGGCTACAGTTCTGACTAGCCGAGTTTCTTGCGGCTGGACCGTGCTTTGCAATCTAGCCGAGCGTTTCTCGACACCGGCGATTCAGGCGACACCGGCGATGGCCTATTTTAGGCGGTAAAAACTATTCCACTACGTTGACGACACCTCTGACCATGCCCATCCAGCATGTGTACATGAACGTACCTGTCTTTTCCGGGGTGAACTCGATGACATTCGTTCCGTAGCCCATCTCGTACATGAAGCCGAATTCGGGGAAGAGCATCTTGTAGTTGCAGCCGTTCAAGGTGTCTTTAGTCGCCTCGATTTCCCAATGGACTGGAACTCCTTTCTTTACCGTTATCGTAGGGTATCTATACGGGTTTAGGACGCTTTTGACCACAGTCTTTTCTTCGTTTTTTGCGGTTTTAGCTTTTTGCTCTTCTGGAGCAGCGTCCGCGACTTCCGTTTTCGGTGCTTTTTTTCCGCTGTCCGTCCAGCCGCCGAGGGCGAATCCCTGTGACACCATCGAAAGCCCCATCACGACGACGATGACGGCTCCTGCTTTTGTGACTGCCGCCGACCACTTTTTTCCGAGGAACGAAACAATCGCCCCAAATCCGAGAGTGAGCGGGATTGTGCCAAGTACGAAAGCGAGCATGGAGAACGCGCCCGAAAGCGGATTCCCGGAGACGAAAGAAACGAGCCACATCGCCTGAAGTGGACCGCATGGCATGAATCCATTGAGAAAACCGACCATGAACGGAGTTCTGTTTCCGCCCATCAACTGCGCGATTTTGCGGGAAAGTGAAAGTGGAAGATGCGGAGTGATGCGTCTGACGAACGGAAAGACACCAAGAAGCGAAATCCCCATCAGAATCATGACGAATCCGGCAATGGCTTTCAACGCTCCTTGTACGAAAAACGGAATCGACGCGCCGTTTCCGCCGAAAAACGCTCCAACTGAACCGAGCGCAAGACCCGTGAGCGTGTAAGACACGATTCTTCCCACGCTGTACAGGAGCGGTTTGGAAAACGCCTTTTTTCTGCTTCCTCCAGTTCCTTTTCCGATTCCGATGCTTTGCGATAAGTTGATTCCTCCGCACATGGCGACGCAGTGCACTGACGTAAAAAGTCCAGTCACGAAGAGAAGAGCGTACCCCATCTGCGAGGAAGCCAACGACGAAGGAACAAGCGCATTGAGAATACCGCTTTTCTGCACTGCGACAAACAGCAGTGCGATTGCCGACGCATACGAAAAGATTGTCGACAGATTCTTCTTTCCTTTGTATTCAGCGGCCGAATAGCCGAGCGACCCGATTTCCTCCATGATTTTTTCGAGCGAGACAACATTTTCGTCGAATTCGACTTCCGCTTTGCCGTTCTTCCAGTTGACTTTCGCGCGCGACACTCCGTTTACGTTTGACAACCGCTGTTCGATTTTCGACTGGCAGTTCGCGCACGTCATTCCGTCTATTGTCAATTTGACCGAGCGTTTGAGGGGGGATTCCATATATTCTCCTGTAAAAAGTAGTATTCCTGCCAAAAAAAAATTGATAGCAGGCGATTGGATTTGGCGCAATCTATATAACCTATTATACACATGGGAATAGTAAAAGATACATGCTTTTTGAAAAGCGGCTACAAATTCAGAAACTGCGTGGTTCCTTCGACTGTAAAATCTGAAATCTATGCTTCTTTTTGCTTAAGTCAGATGCTGAAACGAGTTCAGCATGACAGCGTTTTGTCATTCCGAACTTGATTCGG
>CAMHLH010000109.1 GCA_946185925.1 uncultured Treponema sp. | reverse complement strand
TACTTTTGTATATAGATTTCCCTTATTTTCTTGAATTCGTTTCCGTGCGGGATAATCGTTCTCTCTTTCATCGCAAAATTATAGCAGTTTTTTTTGATTTGATGTCCATCCGCATTGTTTTTGGTAGAATGGCAGAATGTTTAACTCATTGAATGGAACAGTTACTGGGAAATTTCCCCAGAAGATTTTTTTGGACACGAATGGAATCGAATGGGAAATCATCGTTCCCGACACTGCTTTGGACAAGTTCCCTTCTGTAGGGGAAAAAACTCGCGCCTATGTCTGGCTGCAGCACACGGACTCCGCTATG
Source organism: uncultured Treponema sp. (assembly GCA_946185925.1). Taxonomy (GTDB): domain Bacteria; phylum Spirochaetota; class Spirochaetia; order Treponematales; family Treponemataceae; genus Treponema_D. The sequence continues at coordinate 7,619 of CAMHLH010000109.1, read as the reverse complement.
ACGCTCTTCGGTTTCGCCACCAAGGAGGACAGGGACCTCTTTTTCGACTTGAACAAGGTGGACGGAATCGGCCCGAAAAGCGCGGTGAAGATAATGAGCTCCATTTCCCGCGACCAGCTCGTCTCCGCCCTTGATTCCGGGGACTTGGCGGTTCTTTCGAAGATTCCGGGCTTGGGGAAGAAGACTGCGCAGAAGATGCTCCTCACCCTGAAAGGCCATCTCACGCTCGACGAGAATTCCCAGACGGTGCGCTCTTCCGCTCCTTCCGGTGAATTCTCCGATGTCATGGAGGCGCTCGTCGGCATGGGCTACGACAGAAAGATGGTCGAATCGGCCGTGGCGAAAATCGTGGGCGAGCTGTCTTCGGACGGAAGTCTGGACAATCTGACGCAGAAGGAAAAAGAGGATACAATTTTCAGAAGGGCTATTTTGGAATTCGCCCAGTAAATCAGGAAAAATAAATGGCAATAAAATTCACAGACACCACAGAAGACGATTTGAACGAAGCGGCCATGCTGCAAAAACAGTCCCAGATTGTCCGCGCCGAGGTCGCTTCCGACGACGATGCCCAGGAAGTGAACTTGCGCCCGAAATTTTTGAGCGAATTTTTGGGGCAGGAGGACATAAAGGCCAATCTCTCGGTCTTCATAAACGCCGCGAAGGAAAGGAAGGAGCCTTTGGACCACCTTTTCCTCATCGGCCCGCCGGGTCTTGGAAAGACGACGCTCGCCGAGGTCACTGCGAACGAGCTTGGCGCGGACTTCAAGGTGACTTCCGCTCCGGCACTCGACAAGCCCAAGGATTTGGCGGGAATCCTTTCCACGATAACTCCGGGCACGGTCTTTTTCATAGACGAAATCCACAGGCTCAAGCCGGTAATCGAGGAGATGCTCTACATCGTTATGGAAGATTTCGAGCTTGACTGGGTGATTGGACAGGGGGCGGCAGCTCGCACTGTCCGCATTCCGATTCCGCATTTCACTCTCGTGGGCGCGACGACGAAGGCCGGCATGGTCTCGAAGCCGTTGCAGACAAGATTCGGCATCATACAGCGATTCAACTTCTACACTCCAAAGGAGCTTTCGCTGATTATCAAGCGGTCTGCAAAACTTTTGGGCTGTGAAATAGACGACGACGCCGCGCTTTTGATGGCGACCTGCTCCAGAGGCACTCCGCGCGTCACGAACAGGCTCGTCCGCCGCATGAGGGATTTCGCCCAGGTCTACGGCAACGGGCGCATAACGAAGGCGATTGTGGAGGACGGCTTGAAGAAGCTTCAGATAGATTCGCTGGGGCTTGAGAATTTCGACCGGGAAGTTTTGAGGGCGATAATCGAAAAATTCGGGGGCGGTCCTGTGGGCTGCGAGACGCTTGCGATTTCGCTTGGAGAGTCGCCGGACACTCTCGAAGACTACTACGAGCCGTACTTGATTCAGTGCGGTCTTCTGCAGAGGACGCCGAGGGGGCGCGTCGTGACTCCGAAGGCCTACGAGCAATTGGGGCTTCCAAAGCCGCTTCCGAAAGACCTTCGGGGGCTTGGAGTGAGTTTGGACCCTGTGCTTTTTGAATGAGGATTTGATTAATGAAACTTAGTGATTTTTATTTTGATTTGCCGGATGAGCTTATCGCGCAGAAGCCTTCCGGGGTGAGGGGCGAGGACAAGCTCATGTTCCTTGACAAGGCGAGCGGGGAAGTGAAGCACTTCATGATGAAGGATTTGCCGGATTTGATTCCGCCGAACGCGCTGATGGTCTTCAACAACTCGAAGGTCAGGCGTTCGAGGTGCTACGGAATAAAAGAGGCGAACGAGAAGGGGCAGGGCGGCCGCGAGCAGGAGTTCATGTTCCTTTTGCAGATGACTCCGGACTTGAAGACCTGGCACACGATGGTGAAGGGCGCGAAGAAGGTGAAGGTCGGTTCGAGGTACCGCTTCAACGACGACTCCGTGGGCGAGATAATAGAGCACGAGAACGATGTCGGCTCTGAATTCCGCACAATCCGCTTCGACTGCCCGCTCGACGACGGCTGGTTTTCCCGAAACGGGCACATTCCGCTTCCGCCCTACATCAAAAGGGAGGACGACGACACCGATTCAGAACGCTACCAGACCGTGTACGCGAAGGAGGTCGGAAGTTCCGCTTGTCCCACTGCCGGGCTTCACTTCACCGAGGAGATGTTCCGCCGCCTGGACGAGAAGGGAATTGAGCGGGCGTTCGTGACGCTGCACGTGGGCTTGGGCACTTTCCTTCCAGTGCGCGTGGAGAACATCGAGGAGCACAAGATGCACGAGGAAATATACACGATTCCGTTCGATGTCGCCGAGAAAATCAACAAGGCGAAGAGGGAGGGCCGCCCGATTTTGGCGGTCGGGACGACTTCTGTCCGCACATTGGAGTCGGCCTCGGACGAAAACGGATTTGTGAAGGGGGGCAGCTCCGCCACCAGCATCTTCATGTACCCCGGCTACAAGTTCAAGTGCGTGGACATGATGTTCACGAATTTCCACACGCCCGAGAGCACTCTCATCATGCTCGTGTCGGCGTTCGCGGGTCGGGAGCACATTCTTGAGGCGTACCGTAAGGCCGTGGAGGCGAAATACCGCTTCTTCAGCTACGGCGACGCGATGCTCATAAAGTGATTTCGTTGGAGGTGAAAAAATGACGGCTCTTTTTCCTGTCGCCTTGATTGTCCTGGCATTCTTGTTGATTGCCATAGGTTTCATAGGTGCTTTTTTGCCGGCTCTGCCAGGTCCGCCGATTTCGTGGGCGGGACTTCTCGTCGCCTTTTTCTCCGCCTCGTCGACTCTCCACGTTCCGACGCTTGTCGTGACCGCCGTCGTGATGGTCGCCGTGACCGTGGCCGACTATGTTTTTCCGCCCATGATGACCGCGAAAAACGGCGGCACAAAAATGGGCAGCATAGGCTCTACGGTCGGGCTTGTAGCCGGCATCATCCTCCCGATTCCGATGCTTGGCGTCATCGTCTGTCCTTTCATCGGCGCGCTTGTTTTCGAGTTGATTCACGACTCAAGCGACACGGCTCGGGCGTTGAAAGCCGCATGGGGGGCTTTCCTCGGCTTCCTTTTGGGCACCGGCATGAAGGCGATTGTCTGCTCGGCCTTCGCCTGGATTCTCATATTGAATTTGGCGAAAGGCTGGTTCTGATTTTTTTTGATTTCAGACCAAGTGTTCGAGCGAGAAGCGGAGCATGTTGAGAAACTGCGACTTCACGAACGGTGACACGCTTTTTCCCTGCGCTTCGCTCGTCTCGTCGAACATCTTTTCGGCGAGCGCTATCTTTTCCTTTATCGCCTCGTCAGAAAGAGGCAGCTGCAGCCCGATGAGCTGGTTCTCGAAGTCCACGTTCCTGATGACGATTTTTCCCGCCAGCGCGATTCTGATTGCCGATATCGTCTTTCCCTCCGCCTGTACCAGAAATGCGTATGAGGCCGACTCTTCCGTTATGAAACTGTCCGGGCCGATTCTCCTGAATATCTGCACGTCCCACTCATCGTTCGGAATCTTCACGCTCGTCAGAACCCATTTTTTCCTGTCGAATTCGTCTATCTTCAGTAGTGACACGGATTTCGTCTCGGTTCGGATTTCGCTTTTCGCCCTCGAAAAACTGAGTTTTGTGTCCAGCGCCAAAAGCGGAGCGTAGAGGGTGTGCTTCGTTCCGTTCGTCTCAGATAGTATGTTTCCGGCGAAAGTCGCCATGTTCCTTATCGTGCGGTTCGCTATCGTCTTCAGGGCCGGAAGGATGAGGGGCGGAAGCTTTTCCTTCAGGTCCTCAAGCTCCGACAGTGTAAGCTCTGGCCCGATTGCGTAGTAGCTGTCCCACTTGTTGAATTTTTTGAAGTCCCTCAAATCCCTCATCCTGACGTACTTTTCCGGCAGTTTTTTTAGCGATGTGCAGCCGCCGATGAACTCGACTCCGTCTGTCTTTCCGACGCTCTTCAAAAGCTCCGTCACGTTCTTGGACTCGAATATGCCCGTTTCGTTGAGAATCCCGTTCGTCCTTCTGTTCGTGTCCTCGTCGGCCGCTTCCGACTTCTTCTTCTCTTCGTACGCGAATTTTATCCCCTGCATGAGGACGTGCTGCTCCGTGCATGAGCATTTGAGGTCTGAAGTGAACTCCTCCAGCTCTTCGTCTGTGAAGCCCCTTTCGAGAAGTTCGTGCATCAGCAGCACTTTCGATGAGTTGCAGTAGCCGCAGAGGTGGATGTTCGCCTTTCTGATGCCGTCTTCTATGTATTTCGCGTTTTTTTCGATGTACTCTTCGTTCTCTTTTTTGACGAAATGCTCCATTGTGGTGACTTTTGATTTTTCGCCCAGCATTCCGACCGGAATTTTGCAGCTCGACACCGGCTTTCCGTCGAGCAGGACTTTGCAGAATCCGCATTCGCCTTTTCCGCAGCCTTTTTTCACGGAGATGTTTCCGGTTTTCCGCAGAATCGAGCTGAGTTTTTCGTTCGGGTCTCCGTTGAATTCGATTGTCTTGTCATTCAGGTTGAACTTCACACGCATTGTAGATTCCTTCTTTTGATATTGGCAGCTTGTCGATTGTCCGTCCAATTGCCAGCGAAATCGCCGATGTGAACGCTGCCGGAATCACCGAGTGCATGAGGTGGCCAATCTGCTTGGAGTCGTCGTTGCCGCTGGATTCCGATTCCACGAAGTTGACTTCGATTTCCTCGCACTTGATTTTGCCGTCGGTTTCCAGCTGTGCGAGTATCTTTTGGATTTCAAGCATCACGGCCGTCCGGGCTTTTTCCTCGTCGCCGACCCTGCCGCAGTCTATGGCGACGCTGATTTTTTTGATTGTCGTCCGCATGTCGCAGGGGTCAATGCCTATTTCCATGGCGCAGACTGCCAGTGAATACGAGTCGAAGAGCCTTCCGTCTTCCTTCTGCCCGATGAGGCTTTCCAACTCGACCTGGCTCTTCGCGTTTCCTTCGAGGGTCAGCTCGCAGCATTTTTTCAGGAGCCTGGACTTCACGTTCACGTTGTCGCAGAGGGTGTCGGGCCAGTTGTTTTCTTCCGAAGTCGCTATTGTCGGAGAGAGGAAGACTGCCTCCTTGTCGATTTTGAGCTTGTCGTTCACTATCCGCGACCATTTTTTCCATGCGTGTTTTGCGAACGAATCGATTTTGAAGAAGCCTTCCTTTGTCTTTTCTGTTTTGAGCACGGTTCTCCTCTTCAAATAGCCGTTGCCTTCGAGCGCGCAGGTTATCGCTATGCCCCTCGGATTCTGGATGTAGGGGGCGATTGTCTCCGAAAGGCTTGTGTATTTCCCCTTCATTCGGTAGGAGACGTATTTTCTGTCGAAGATGGTCGGCTCGAAATCCTCGCTGAGCACGTCCTTGGTCTTTTTCTCGCTTTTCCACCAGCCGCTGTCGTTCTCCCGTTCCTTGTATTCCTCGCGAATCCTCAAGTCCAAATCTTTTGTCACGAGGGAGATTGCCCTGTTCAGGTCCGTATCCTTGAGCAGGTGGGATTCCGTGTCGGTGTTGATTTTTCTGAGTGCGGTCGGGGAGATTCCCGTCTTGTCGGCTATGAGGTTCATCTGGTTTTCCACTGCGAAGAATGTGTGCATCGCGATTGCGGCCAGCTTGACAGATTTTGGCGGCTGCCTTGAGCTGACGACTCTTGAGGCGATTCTGAAATTCTCCGGCCTGTAGATTCCAATCGCCGAAATCATGAGCCTTTCTGCGATTTCCTTGTGGAAGGGTGTCGCCTGCCCGATGTCCGACTCAATGTCCACATCCATCGAAAGAATTTTTCCGTTCTCGTCCAGGACTGTCCTGTGCCGAATTTGGATGTCTGCCACATTCTCTATGAATTTTTCCTGCTCGTCCCTTGTGTAGAGCAGTTTTACTGGCCGTCCAGTGACTTTAGCCGCCACCGCGGCTTGCACGGCCGCCATTTCGCCGAGCCAGATTGCGTTCGTGTTGCAGATTGTTATCGTCGTCCTGTCGATGAAGATTTCTCCACGCTCAAGCCCTGTCGCCTCGGCAGCGGATTTTTGCAGGTTGGCTGTCCACTGGTTCGGCGTGTGGATGAGGATTTTTCCGTCGACAGGAACCGCCAAGGCTCCGTTCGTCTCCTTCATGGAGGTCGCCTTCATCGCGTTTTTCCAGCTGCCTTCTATGACTGTTGAATTTTCAAAAACCGCTGGGTCGAAACCGTCGCTTTTTGATTCGAGCCTTTCGATTTCCGTCTTCTCTTCTTCGGATTCATTCGGGGATTCTGCTTCGATTTCAACTGTGATTTTGTCTTCTTCCAGAAGCCTTCTCAAAAGGGATTCGTCCTCGCCGAGCAAAAGCCCCACGGGTTCCCCCTCGTATTTGACATTTTCCACGCAGAGAATCTCGGTCTCAAGCCCAAGCATCTCTGTTTTTTTTCTTCCGGGAATGTCCTTCGACGTAAGAATCAGGCACTTTTCCTTTTCTTCCTGGGGTAAGTCGGGCGAAAAACCGACAGAGAGCAGCCTTCCGCTCTTCTTTGGGCTTCTTATAAGGAAGGCCGACAGTTCGTCGTCTATCTGCCCCTGCATGTTGTAGCCCGTGAAGTCGGTGAAGAAGGCCTTTGTGACCCTCAGCTCCCTGTCGATGTTCTTCACTATGTCCTTGAGCGTGTTCCTCTTGAGAATCTCGTTTTTTTCCGCGCTTTTCGCTGTTGAATCAGGCATGGTGCTTTTTTCCGATTTCCTTCACTTTCTCTATGACGAAATCGCTTTCTTCCTCCGTCATGTAGGGGTAGAGAGGAATCGTTATCGTGTTCTGGTAGTGCTTCTCCGCGTTCGGGAAATTCTCCGCCGTGAAGTCCGGGTAGCGCGCCTTCCAGTATGTGAAGTGGAAAATCGCGATGAAGTGCATTGAGATTCCGAGCCCGGCTTCTTGGAGTTCCTTGGCGAACGTGTTCCTGTCGCAGTCGAGCTTCTCAGGCTTTATCTGGATAAGATAGAGGTGCCATGCGTTGCCCTCTCCGTCGGGCGGAAGAGTGAGGAAGTCGCAGTCCTTGAACGCCTCGTTGTATTTCTTCACGACTTCGATTCTGGATTTCCTGAAGTCCTCAGCCTTCTTCAATTGCTCCCTGCCAATCGCGCTCAAAACATCCGGCAGGTTCGACTTGAAGCCCGGCGCGATTATGTCGTACTCCCACGAAGCCTTGTCGCTCGTGTAGCGGTCCCATGCGTCCCTGTCCATGCCGTGCAGGCGCATCTTCGTCATCCTTGAGGCGAGGGCGTCGTCGTTGGTCGTCACCATGCCGCCTTCTCCGGTGGTCATGGTCTTTGTGGCGTAGAACGAGAAGACTCCGATGTCGCCGAGCGTGCCCGCGAATCCGGCCGCCGTTTTGGACGGGAACGAGTGCGCCGCGTCCTCGATGACGAAAATCCTGTTCTCTTTTGTGGAATATTTTTTCGCAAGATTGTTGATTCTCTTCATGTCGCAGAGGTTTCCCGCAACATGGACGGGCACAATCGCCACGATTTTGTGTTCGGTGTCCTTCTTCAAAATCTCTTCGATTGAATCAGGCGAAATCGAGTACGAGTCCTTCTCTGTGTCGGCGAAAAAGACGTCTCCTCCAAGGTGAATGGCGGATGCGGCTGTGGAGACG
>CAMHLH010000108.1 GCA_946185925.1 uncultured Treponema sp. | reverse complement strand
CCGCCATGCTACACAATCTACGTCCTCGGAAAAGTCTTGCACTGGATTGAGAAGAACGGAGGCGCAGAGGGAATGCTCAAGCGCAACAAGGAGAAGGCTGACTATCTCTACAACTATCTCGACTCAAGCGACTTCTACCGCGCGACTGCGGAGAAGGGCAGCCGCTCTTTGATGAACGTTCCGTTCCTCACGAAATACTCCAAGGGTGTCGCCGACGACCCGAAAGAGAAGGAAATCAACGACAAGTTCGTGAAGGAAGCCACAAAGGCCGGTCTTGTGAACCTCAAGGGACACCGCTTGGTCGGCGGAATGCGCGCTTCAATCTACAACGCCATGACTCTCGACGGAGTGAAGGCGCTCGTCGAATTCATGAAGAAATTCGCGGAAGAGAACAAATAGTTTTTTGAGGAACCTGTTTGGAAAAATCGCTTTCCGGGCAGGTTCGTTCATCGATTGGAAAATAAATAAGGAAGAATAAAGATGTTCAAGATTCAGACATTGAATAAAATAAGCGTAATCGGTTTGGACAAATTCCCACGCGACACTTACGAAGTCGCTTCTGAAATCAACAATCCAGACGCAATCCTCGTCCGCTCGGCGGATATGCACGAGATGGCCCTTTCAGAGAACGTGAAGGCCGTCGCCCGCGCCGGTGCCGGAACGAACAACATCCCTTGCGACAAACTCGCTGAAAAGGGAATCGTCGTCTTCAACACTCCTGGAGCGAACGCGAACGCCGTCAAAGAGCTTGTAATCCTCGCGCTTCTTCTCTCTTCACGCCCTGCAATCGCGGCGAACAAGTGGGTCGAGTCCGAGTTGGCTGGAAAGGGCGATGAGATTGCGGCCCTCGCCGAAAAAGGAAAGTCTAAGTTCGTGGGACCGGAGCTTAAGGGAAAGACTTTGGGCGTCATCGGTCTCGGTGCGATTGGAAACATGGTCGCCAACACTGCAATTGCGCTCGGAATGAACGTCATCGGATACGACCCGTTCCTTTCTTTGAAGGCCGCCCTTGCCCTCGACCACAACGTGAAAATCGTCGAGACTTTGGACGGAATCTACACGAAGGCCGACTACATCACTGTCCACGTTCCTCAGACGAACGAGACAAAGGGAATGATAAACGCCCAGTCAATCAAGGTCATGAAGGACGGAGTGAGAATCATCAACTTGGCTCGCGGCGGTCTCGTGAACAACGCCGACATGCTCGCGGCCCTCAATTCCGGAAAAGTCGCCGCTCATGTGACGGACTTCGCCGACGAGGCTCTCTTGAACAACCCGAAAGTCATCTGTCTGCCGCACTTGGGAGCTTCAACTCCAGAGGCCGAGGACAACTGCGCCGTCATGGCCGTCAAAGAGCTCCGCGACTTCCTTGAGACCGGAGCCATCGTCAACTCCGTGAACTTCCCTAAGGCTTCAATCGACTCTGCGATTCCTGCCGGCGGAACCCGCTTGTGCATTGCCCACAAGAACATCCCGAACATGATTGCGGGCTTCACTTCTGTTCTCGGAAACGCCAAGCTCAACATCGGCGGAATGATTGACCAGAACAGGAACGAAATCGCCTACGCCTTGATAGACGTTGACGGAAAGGTGGACGACGAGGCCTTGGCGGCTTTGAAGGCCATCGAGGGTGTAATCAACGTCCGTCCGATTTATGCGTAATGGGTGCAGGGAACAGTGATGAAAAAGACAGCGACAATCGCTTTGGCTCTCGCTTCTTCTATCTTGCTATCTTCATGCGTGGAGAAATCCAGCAAGGCAAGAATAGGAATCGCCATGATACAGCCTCACGCGGCTTTGGAGTCGGTGGAGATTGGTATCACGGATGTTTTGAAGGAATCTGGGCTTGATTTCGATATCGACAGGCAGAATGCGAACGGAGACGTTGGCACCGCCAACCAGATTGCCATGAAGTACAGGGACGAGGGGGTCAAGCTCGCGGTCGGCATCGGCACGCCGGTGGCGGTCGCGATGGCCAACACCATAAAGGACGTTCCTGTTGTGTTCGCTACCATCACCGATCCGGTTGGGGCAAAGCTTGTCTCGACTCTTGAGCATGGGGAGGGGAACGTCGCCGGAATGAGCGACGCTGTTCCGACTGACGTCCACATAAACCTCTTCAAGAAAGTTGCCGGGATAAAGACTCTCGGATACATCTACACTTCAAGCGAGTCGAATTCCATGTCCAGCCTGAAACTTGTGGAGGATGCCTGCCGCAGCGAGGGAATCGAGCTTGTTTCCCAGTCGATTTCTTCGACGAACGAGGTGAAGCAGGCCGCGGCCGCTGTTGTGGACCGCGTTGACGGCCTGTACATCTCCACGGACAATACTGTGTTCTCTGCGATTTCGAGCCTGATTCAGGTTTTCAGGGACGCCAAGAAGCCAATTTTCTCGGCCGACGTCACTGGTGCGATGCAGGGCGGCTGCATGATTGCCTTTGGTTTCAACTACTACAAGGCCGGAAGGGCCACGGGAGAAATCATCGTGGACATCTTGAAGAACGGGAAGAGTCCCTCCGAGATTCCTGTCAGGTTCATGACCGACATGAAGGACTCGGACTTCCTCGTGGACTTGGACGCCGCCAAAAACTGCGGAATCGAGATACCTGCCGACATCGTGGACAAGGCCAATCTCGTTTTCGAGGACGGAAAGTTGAGGGCCAAGGAGCTTTAGTTTTTTTTGCTTGATGTTTGAGGCGAAGATGCGGATTCCACTTCATTGTGGAGTCCGCATTTTTTTTTGAATTGTGCTAATATCGTGTGTTGCTATCGATGGAATTTTGAGGTGCGCTTATGTTGTCGGGCATTTTGATAGAAGGCCTAATCTACGGAATCATGGTTCTGGGCGTTTTCATGACGTTCAGAGTGTTGAACTTTTGCGATATGACAGTCGACGGAGCTTTCCCGATGGGGGCCTGCGTCCTTGCATCCTGTCTCCTCCACGGAATGAACCCCGTGCTGGGGCTGTTCGTCGCCTTTCTCGCGGGCTGCATGGCCGGTTTCGTCACGACTTTGATTTACACGAAACTCCGCCTGCCCGACCTGCTTTCGGGCATTCTCACGATGACGATGCTCTATTCTGTGAACCTGAGAATCATGTCGAACCAGTCGAACGTCTCGTTCCTCAAGATTCCCACGGTCTTCTCGAAAATCACGGAGTTCATGAAGTCGGCTTTTCCCGCATTCTCTTCGGATTGGGGCATCGTCGTCTTCCTTGTGCTTTTTGTGGGCGTCCTGCTTGTCCTTCTCAATCTCTTCTTCTCGACCGACTTCGGCCTGACAATGGGGGCGCTTGGGTCCAACGAGCAGATGGTGATTTCCCAGGGCGTGGATCCGAGATTCGTGCGCGGGGTCGGAATCTGCTTTGGCGATGGACTTGCGGCTTTGAGCGGAGCCATGTTCGCCATGTATTCGGGATTCGCGGATGTCGGAAGCGGAACCGGAATCGTGGTGTCCGGCCTGGCTTCGTTGATGCTTGGAGAGTTCGTGTTGAAGTCCAACAAAATCGCGGTGCAGACCTTGCGTGTCTTGATTGGCTCAATAATCTACCGCGCCTTGATGGTGCTTGCCAGACGCTACGGATTCTTGGTTGGAATGAACCCCAACGACCTGAAGCTCATGACGGGACTGTTGATTATCATCTGTCTTGTCGTCTCGAAGACCGATGTGGCCGGGTATATCAAAAAGCATCTTTCAAGGCCTGAATCTAACGGGGGAAAATAAAATGCTCAGACTGGAAAATATCGGAATCACATTCAACGCGGGGACTCCGGACGAGAACACCGCATTGAAAAATGTGAATTTGCAGATAAACAGGGGAGATTTCATTACCGTAATCGGCTCGAACGGAGCTGGAAAATCGACCCTCTACAACATAATCGCGGGAACGCTGCGCCCTACGACCGGAAAAATCGAGCTTGAGATGGAAGACGGAAGCGTGCGGAACATAACGAACGACGCGGAATTCAAGAGGGCGCGCTACATCGGGCGCATTTTCCAGAATCCGCTTTTGGGCACCGCCGGCAAGATGAGCCTCGCGGACAACATGATGATTTGCTCGAAGAAGGGCGCGAAGGGCTTGAGAATCAGTTTGAACAGCAAGAAGCGCGAAGAATTCAGGGAGCGGCTGAAGGTTTTGGGCATGAATCTGGAGGACAGGCTGAACGACAACGTGGAGCAGTTCTCCGGCGGACAGAGGCAGGCTCTGACCCTGCTCATGGCAGTCATGTCCAAGCCGTCGATTCTCCTTCTGGACGAGCACACGGCCGCCCTCGACCCGTCGAACGCCGATATCGTGATGAAGCTCACGAAGAAGTTCGCCGAGGAATACAACCTCACGGTCATGATGGTGACCCACAACATGCAGCACGCTTTGGACTACGGCAACAGGCTTTTGATGATGGACAAGGGGCGGATTGTCTGGGACATCGGAGGCGGGGAGAAGTCGAAGCTGACGATGGACGGCATAATACAGAAATTCCGCGAGATAAAAGTGAACAACGATGCGCTTCTTCTTAGTTGAGGTGAAAAATGATTCTTTCAGTTACTCTTTCAAAACCTGTCAAAAACATTTCCGAACTCTTGGGCGAGAACTACGTCCGGGTGAAGATAAAAAGGAACGTCTCTTCAAGCGCGAAAAGAGAAGAGGCCTATTTTGCAGAATTCTTCACCGAGAAGCAGGTCTTCCACAAGAAATTCTCCGAGGAGTCGCTTGGCGAATTTCTTGGAAGGAACGCTGGAATCTCGTTCAAAGTCTGCGTGGAGAGGACCGAGGATTCTGAAATCCAGATACTGGCGAACAAGAAAGGCAAAATCTCGTGGATTGAAAAGAAGCTCGACAAAACTCTTCCCGAAAGTGAAAAAATCTCCGGGTTCAAGAACATAAAGCCTTCTGGGAATTTGAACGGTGGAGTGGGGGATTCCAACAGGACGAAGAACCACATCCTCCCAGACGGAATCCCCGTCCCCTTCCTTGTGCGTCTTGGAATCCAGACCGCCGAGGGAAAGGTCATCGCCTCCAAGTACGACAAATTCCGCCAGATAAACCGCTTTTTGGAATTCGTGGACGACATCCTTCCCGACGTGATGCGAATCCGCTCCGAGCGAGGCGATGATTCGCCCATCCGCGTGGTCGATTTCGGTTCAGGGAAGTCCTACCTGACTTTCGCCGTCCAGTATTTTTTGACCGAGGTGAGGAAAGTCGCCTGCGAGGTGTTCGGGCTTGACTTGAAGAGGGACGTAATCGAGTATTGCTCCAAGCTCTCTTCCGAACTCGGCTTGAAGAACCTGAATTTCGCCGTTGGAAACATAAGCGACTATTCGGGCGGAAAAAGTCCCGACATCGTTGTCACCCTGCACGCCTGCGACACCGCGACCGACTACGCATTGGACTACGCCGTGAAGAACAATGTCTCGGCGATTCTTTCCGTGCCATGCTGCCAGCACGAGATAAACTCCCAGCTTTCAAAGTCGTCCGCGCCCAAGGATTCTCCGTTTGAGCCGTTCCTCCGCTACGGATTGATAAAAGAGCGGTTCGCCGCCCTCGCCACCGACGCAATCCGCGCAGAGCTTCTGGAAAAAAGCGGCTACAAGGTGCAGATTCTCGAATTCATAGACAGCGAAAACACCCCGAAGAACCTCCTCATCCGCGCCGTGAAGTCAGGAAACAGGGAATGCCCGCTCGGTTTCGAGAGCCTCGTGTCCGCGCTCTCGTTGGAGCAGACGCTACGGAAACTGATGGGGGGGGTGAGAATTGAAAATTGAAAGGTGAGGTAAGTCGAAGCAACGTTCACAGCTCACCTCGGAACGTCCGCGCAAGTGCAGCAAGCTGCTTAACAAATTTTGCTACGCAAAATATCCATCGCAGCAAGCTGCTTACCGAATTTTGCTACGCAAAATATCGCTGCATGAGCGCCTTGTACAAAATCTCTGCTTTTTCTAAAGACTTTTGTGCCTTCGCTTTTTGCGCGTCAACGGCTTGCACGAATGAAGCGAACTTTTCTTGCAGGGCGAGAGGGGGAAGAATAAATTCAAGTTTTTCTAATTTGCCTTTTGATAAAATACCTTTAAGCATAATATCAACTGCATTTTCGATATATGTTTTCGATAATTTGAATAAGCAATATAAAAATAAGGAATTATATGACTTTGGAATAACTGCATTAATTTGCTGATTAAATGCGACTTTTCTATCAGTAAGAGCTACTTTTCCTATGCTTTTTAGACTTCCTGCAATACAAGCCATAAGAATAGACCCAATATCTACAATACGAGCTTTCTTTGCACCTTCTTCGGATAAATATTCTGAAGCAGTTGTAATAAATGTATTCGATGTAATATTGTCAGTTTTTATCCATTCCAAATAAGTGCCATAGTTATTTTTATCAGCTCTTGAAGGTGTATTACCTGTTATTATAACTGCCGTTTCAGAAAGAAGTTTTTTCCTCCAGCCCATAGGATTCTGCACAGGGTCTCCAAACATCTCGATAAATCGGGATTTGATGAGCGTGTCGTATTTTTCGAGCATGAGCTTGTGCTTTTTGATTACCTCTGTGCATTTGTCCAGCACGGTTGCGATGTGCTTTTGCGTGGCGAGGGGAGGGAGGGGGATTTTTGCTTCTGAAAGACTTGCTTTATTCAGCGTAATGCCTTTTACGGCTTTATTGCTACCTTCTGACCAATCTTTATTTGAAAACAGATGATACAAAAAAGAATTGTCCGTTTCACATTTTCCATTAGGTAAAAAAGCCATGATTGCTTCATTTGAATACATTTCATCAGAAGTAATTGCAGTTTTTCCAATCGAAAGTTTAAAACTCATTATGAGCGTATCTTTAGGAATGCTTTTTATTCCACTTGAAGTAATTGCTTCATCAGATAAACATTCTTTTGTTTCTGAAATATATTTCTCTGACTTTGAAATATCAGCAATAGAAATCCATTTATGAGAACCTTGAAAGTAATCAAGTTTTTTTCGGTCAGGAGTTTTCCCCATTTGTAAATCAAAAATATCGCCAAGCCTTACTGTTTTCCAATTTTCATTATTCACTTTTCAACTCTCCATTTCCATGTTCATTTCGACTCCGCTCAATGACCGCATTTCGACCTCGCTCAATGAACAAGCTGGTTGCTGAGCGTAGTCGAAGCACACTTTCAATTCTCCATTTCCATCGTCGGTTCGACTCCGCTCACCGACCGCATTTCGGCTGGCTCAATGAACAAGCCGGTTGCTGAGCAGTTCCCTGAGCGACGGTTGCCGAGCGGAGTCGAGGCAAGTCGAAGCACGGTTGCTGAGTGCTGTTGAAGCACATATTTCAATTTTTTCATTATTGCATACATTCTTTACATTTTAGTTCTTACAAAATCTAAAAATGGAGCCACTCCATTTTTGAAAATATCATCAAATGTATCAATTTCGATTGCAACTTTGTGCATGTCACTGTTCAGCCAACAAATAAAATCTAAAAGTAAATCATGCTTTTGCTTTAGGTCTTTCCAGTGGCAAATTCGTTCATGATGTGCAATTCTGTTTCGCAAAAAACGTATTTCTGTAAGGTTCTTCTGAACTGTACTAGATTTTTTGAGCGGTGCAGGACAGCCGTGCAGACAGTTCTTTATAATCGCAAATTGAAAGCTCTGCGTGTTGTATTTTCTGCCCATCAGTGCAACCCAAAATCCAAGAGTAAGCTCCGCGACCAGCCGCCCATGGCTGTATTTTTTCCCGTTGCGTTTTATTTTTAGCTGTGCGTCTGTTATCATTGCAAGTTCTGTTTGCGTTAAAGGAATTACATTGTTCCAATCGGGATTGTTGAAAAACGTTGCAAGGGCTGAGTCTATACTATTGCGTAATGTTACTTCAAATATATTGATTAACGGATATAAACTTTTGCACAGTTCGATATTATAAAAGTATCTTGCAAGGGCCGTTTCATTGTCTGCGCCGTCTGCATTATATACTGCT
>CAMHLH010000107.1 GCA_946185925.1 uncultured Treponema sp. | reverse complement strand
TCGTCTCCTCGTCGCCGGCCTCCCACTTCCTGAGCATCTCCTCCGCCATCTCCTGGGCTTCCGGGTGGGCGGTCTCGGGCTTCCCCTTCTCGCCCTTCAAATACTTGTCGAATTCGACGTAGCACTGGCCGACGAAGTGGTCGCCCTTCATGCCCAGGCTTTCCGGGGTGTCGCCGTTCTTCTCGTGGAAGAGCTTGTAGGCGAGCATGGACTTGCAGATGTGGATTCCGCGGTTGTTGATGAGGTCCACCTTGAAGACTTCAGCTCCGGCCTTCTTGAGGATTCTCGACACGGACTCGCCGAGAGCGTCGTTCCTCAAATGTCCGAGGTGGAGCGGCTTGTTCGTGTTCGGGGAGGAGAATTCAATCATCACTTTCCTGCCGTCCAGGAAAGCCTTTCCGTCAGAGCCGAGAGTGCCGAATTTGTCGCCCTCGGATTCGATTTTTGAAAGGATTGAGGAAGCGGAAGCGGATTTGTCGAGTTTCACGTTCACATAAGGGCCAACGGCCAAAACCTCGCCGATTGAAGATGCCGCTTTCGAGAGCTCTGAATCAGATGAAATAACCTTCACAATCTCCGACGCGACCGCGGCAGGATTGCTTCCGAACGGTTTCGCGAAGACGAACATCGGAACTCCGAGGTCGCCCATCTCGGGCTTCGGCGGATTCACGACGGCAGCTTTCTCGAAAAGGGCCGAATCGATTTCGACTCCCTTCTCTTTTTTGAGCATCTCCACGGCGGAGACTACAAGATTTTTGAATTCGATTTTTGAGTCAGACATGTTGTTTTTCCTTGTTTTGGGCGGTTGGATTGTCTGAAAACGACAATTTCCAAACGATTCCATTCTATACTTTAGGCTTGTTTTTGATTATTATAAAAAATCACACTTCATTTTACTAGTAAAGGAGTTAGTCACGTGGCTAAGCTGGACACAACTGTAATCGACCAATACATCGACGACCTGATGAACAAATCGACGGCCGAGATTCCTGTTTGGAATATCGAAAAAGCGAGGGCTGGAACGAAATCCGGCTGGGACTACATCGACGGATGCATGATAATGGCCCTTCTTGAACTCTACGAGACGAGCAAGGACAAGAAATTCCTGAATTTCGCAGACTACTACGAAGATTTCAGAATCGACGAGAACGGAAAGATAGACGGATACGAAAAGGAAGAGTGGAACATCGACAACATCAACGGTGGAAAGAACCTCTTCACGCTCTATGAGCTCACAAAAAAGGAAAAATACAGGAAGGCTCTCGAAAACCTCTACGACCAGGTTGTGAAGCAGCCGAGGACGAAGGAGGGAAATTTCTGGCACAAGAAAATCTACCCGAACCAGGTCTGGCTCGACGGGCTCTACATGGGTCAGCCGTTCTACATGGAATACGAGGCCACGTTCAACAACTCGAAGAACATCGAGGACATCTACCACCAGTTCTTCAACGTCGAGAAACTGATGAAGGATTCGGTCACGGGCCTCTACTACCACGGCTACGACAGCGAGAAGAAGATGTTCTGGGCGGACAAGAAGACGGGCTTGAGCCGCAACTTCTGGCTCCGCTCGCTCGGCTGGTTCAGCATGGCAATGCTCGACACGCTCAACAAGGCTCCGGACAGGGGAAGCGAGCACTGGAACCACCTCAAGCAGATGTTCACGGACTTGCAGTTCTCCATGCTCAAATTCCAGGACGCAAGCGGAATGTGGTACCAGGTGCCGAACAGACCAGGCGAAGGAAAGAACTATCTTGAGACTTCGGGAACGGCGATTTTCGCATATTCACTTCTCAAGGGATTCAGAACGCAGATTTTGGACGCTCCGGAACTGCAGGGTGCGGGCGTGAAGGCGTTCCGCGGCATCTGCGACAAGTACCTGACGACCGACGACGGAAAGCTCGGACTCGGCGGAATCTGTCTCGTGGCGGGTCTCGGCCCTGAAAAGTCGCCGAGGCGCGACGGCAGCTTCGAATACTACATGAGCGAGCCGATTGTCCAGGACGACGCGAAAGGCGTGGGGCCGTTCATCCTCGCATACAACGAATTCAATTTGATAGCTTCGTGATTAAGAAAACAGCTTCATGACGAAAAAGCCGCGGCCCACTTCACTTCAAAAGGCGAACCGCGGCTTTTTTTCATTCCACAAAGCAGAAGGCGGCCTGCACGGTCATGGCCTTCGACTTCTCCTCGTTGGGCAAATCCAAGAACGCAGCCTGTCTCCGGAAACTCCCGAAGACATTTTTTTTGCCGCCGAACTTTTCAAAGCCGAAGTCAGAACAGCAGGTGCAGTCAGTCGAGACGACGATGTTCTCTTCAAGGACTCCGCTCCTCTCCAAAACTGCAAGATTGGCCTTGGTGAGCGAAAGCCTGAACCGGAGTTTTTCGCCCATTTTCGACGAATCCTCTTCAACGCACCCTTCCGTAAAATTCTCACGGAAATATTCCGCCCTCTCCTCGTCCACAAAATAGCAGCAGGAACCGATGTGGGGACCAATTGCCGCTGCAATGTCCTCAGGCCTTGAACCGTAAAGCTCCGCCATTTTTCCCACGCCCTCGCCTATTATGCCGGTCCCTTTCCAACCGGAATGGAAGGCACCGAACGCGCCGGTCTTTGTGTCGTAGAGGAAAAGAGGAACGCAGTCCGCCACGGTCACACAGGGAACGAGGAAGCGGTTCTTCGTCACGATTCCGTCGGCCCTCAGTCCTAGCGTGTCGTCCTTCGTCTTGGCTTCCACGACGATTTTCGAGTGGACAAGCTCCACTGGGACGACGGACTTTTTGCAGTCGCAGACGCGCTTCTCTCCGACGCAGCTTCCCGAACACGAGTGCGTCGAGACTTTCTGGATATAGCGTTCGATTTTTTTACGGTTCGCGTTCTCTTCGTTCCATCTAAAGCGCATTGAGCCGGCCTTCAAGAGGGACATTCCCCAAAAGGCGGACACGACAGGCTCGCCGCGGAAATAGAAAGGAACATTCACGAATTCAGAATCAGGCTTAGCGGAAAAAGGCTCTCCGCCAGATGCGATAGATATCCACTTCATGTGCGCAAAAGCCTTCAGGCGATTTCGAGAGAATGAGGAACATCGACATTCTCAAGCTCGGTGACGAGGCTCAAAGCGGCCTCCAGAGAATTTTTCGCATCCCGCAAAGTCTCCTGGAAAGCTGTGTTGTCGCGCCCTTGGATTCTTGAAAGATTCGAAAGGGTGTCGTAGTTCGCATTCTTCAAAAATCCCAGAATTCCGTCCAGAAGCATTCCCAAAGCCCTGTCGGCCTCCCCGAACCTGTGGAGAATCGACTGGGTCTCGCCCTCAATCTCGCGCATGGTCTTCTCAAGCTTGTTCTGCTCCTGCAAGCTCCTCACCCCGTTCTCGTCCTTTTGACTAGACGCGAAGACCACACCGAATTCCCCCACGGGCTTCAGTTTTTCGCTGAAAGTGTCCAAGGCGACGGCGATTTTTATCATCTCGTTGAAAGCCTCGGTATACGCGAGCTGGTTCTCCTTTTTCTTGAACGAACCTTCTATCATGATTGTCTTCAATGCAATCTCGTAGTCCCGCGGGAATTTTTCGATGAAATACCAATAAAGGAAGCCGGCTGTCAACTCGTAGCGGTAGTAGAAGTCCTCGTCAATCGTCCAGGGGCGGTACGGAAGAAGAGGGAACTTGTCCAAGCCGAAATTTCCGTTCAAACTGAGCCTGAGGCCCTCCTTTTTGCACTCGATTACCCAAGAATCCCACCTGTAGTCGAAGAGCTTCTTCATCTGGTTCTTGAATTTCACGAACCAGTCCTCACCGCCGTAGAATTTCTCTGGAACCCAGGCTGAATCGCCCAGGGCAACGCGGGCCACGGAGCACATCGGAACGGAGCTCATGAACATGTGGATGACGGACGCGCTGGAACGGGCGTTGTTCATGAAATCCACAGCGGACTTGTCCTCGCCGCTCGCGTCCTCGGAAAAACGCCTCGTCTTTCTGACAGAAAACAGGTACAGGGCTTCGAGCAGATTGTCCGAAAGCAAAAAACCGTTGCACAAAAGCTTCGCGAGAGAATCAAATTCACTTCCAATCACACTGAACGCGCAAGTGTGCACCGAAGTCGAAATCTCGGAAAAAAGACCGAGGAACTTGACGAACGGGATTTTCGTGAACTGGCGCATCCACTCGACAGACTTCACGGCCTCGTACATTTTCTGCTTGGAATCGACAGGAATGTTCTGCAATGTCTCGTCCATGTTGTGCAGAAGTTCCACGCGGAATTCCGGCTTGACCTCTGTCGAAACCGGAGTGGAAAACGGATTCGCGTTGTTCGATATGTCCTCGTCCACCTCCGGCATCATCAATGAAGCCAAAAACACATAGAAGCCGCTCTCGTCCTTTTCAATCGCCATCGTGTACGGACGGAGAAAATCGGCGGCCTTCTTGAGCTCCAAAACCTTGTCGTAGAACAGCGGAAGCAGAAGTCCCTTCTTCGCGTCTATGAGTCCCGGATAGTTCCTCTGCAAATTCTTGTTTATCTCGGAGATTTTTATCTCGTTGAAAAGAACAATCTGCTTCGTGTTTGTGAATATCGATTTTATCCAAAGAAATATCTTGAACGGAAATGACTCCTTTTTCAGCTGCTCCTCAAGCGATATTTCTGATTCAGACGGAGGCTCCTCAATGGGCTCAAAAACCTCCCCCTCGTAAACAGGCGCCGCTTCGTGCATCTTCTCCAACATCTGCTGGCGCTCTTCCCTTGTCATTACCGACACAAGACTGTCGAATGAATTTTCCCTTTCCATATTTTCCAATTCTAAACTACATGAAAAAATGTAGCAAACACCCGAATGGTCATCAGAGAAAAAAAGAGCACCTTTATTTTCAAAAGATGCCCCCATTTTTTTGATTAAAACCGCCCTGAAAACGCGATTCAAAAGCGGCATTTTCAATGAAAGAATTTATTTGTTGAGATACTCGACCACGAGCTGGCCCATCTTCTTCGTTCCGACGAGCTTGCCGGCGGCCTTCACTTCGTCGAGGTGGGAACCTGCGATGTCGCCTGTCCTCCATCCGTCGTCCAAGACCTTGTTGACGGCGTTCTCGATTTCCTTCGCCTCTTTCTCAAGCTTGAACGAGTAGCGGAGGAGCATTGCGGCGGAAAGAATCGTGGCAAGCGGGTTCGCCAAGTCTTTTCCAGCGATGTCAGGAGCCGAACCGTGGATTGGCTCGTAGAGGCCAGGGCCTGTTCCATCGCCCAAGGAAGCTGAAGCGAGCATTCCGATTGAGCCTGTAATCTGGGAAGCCTCGTCGGAGAGGATGTCGCCGAACATGTTGCTCGTCGCGATTACGTCGAACTGTCTCGGGTTCCTGACCATCTGCATTGAAGCGTTGTCGATGTAGAGGTAAGAGAGGGTCACGTCTGGATAGTCCTTCTTCACGTCCTCGGCGACGCGCCTCCAGAGCTGTGAAGAGTTCAGGATGTTCGCCTTGTCGACGACGCAGAGCCTCTTCTGCCTGTTCTGGGCGTACTCGAATCCCATGCGGACAATGCGCTCGATTTCAGGGCGTGTGTACTTCTCGGTGTCCCAAGCGGTGTTTCCGTCCTCGCTCGTTCCGCGCTCGCCGAAGTAGATTCCACCGGTCAACTCGCGGACGATGAGGATGTCGAGTCCGTCGCCGACGATTTCGTTCTTGAGCGGACAGGCGTCCTTGAGCTGCTTGAACATCAAGGCAGGGCGGAGGTTGGCGAAAACCTTCATGCCGCCGCGGAGGCCGAGCAAGGCTTTCTCAGGGCGAATCTCGGAAGCGAGGTTGTCCCACTTCGGGCCGCCGACGGCACCGAGCAAGGCAGCGTCTGAATCGAGAGCAATCTGGAGCTGCTCCTTCGGAAGCGGGTGTCCGAACTGGTCGATTGCCGAACCGCCGGCGATGACCTTCGTGTAGTTCCACTTGTGTCCGTACTTCTTCGCGATTGCATCGAGAACGTTCACAGCCTCGGCAACAACATCAGGACCGATTCCATCACCGGGAATCAAGGCGATTGTCTTTTCCATTTTATTAAAACTCCTGTTTAAAAAAATTCGCTTCAAATAGAATGGCTTAACTTTAGCATTTTGAGAGATTGTTAACAATGAAAGAAACTTTCAACAAGGGCATTAAGGCTCTTTTTCACAAATTCATGCCGAATCCAAGAGCAAGTGTCTTTTGGACCCCGACAAGTTCATACCAGTTGGTCACCAAATCGAAATTCACCTGGCAGAAGGCGCGGTACTCTTTTGAAACGTCATACTCGATTCCGAACGCGCCACGGAAATCTGCGTTGAACTTGGAGAACGACTTGGTGTGAATCCACTCGTCATCGCTGCTGGTAAGGAGGGAATTGACGGCGAACTCGACGAGGCCCGCGAAAATCGACTTGAAGAGGTTCCCCTCCCTTTGAATGGCTCCAATCGAAGCCAGGGCGTAGACGCTCAAGGGCGAGCCGCGGAATTCCTTGAACAGCCCTCCTCCGATGAAGCCCTCTGGATACGCCCTGAAATTTGAATATTCAGCGAGTTGAGAGAACTGCGGCTGCAATCCCACTCCGATATAGAAAAAGCCGATGTCGAACCGCACGTGGAAGTCGGCCTCGAATCCCCAGTTGCCATCGAGGTTCACAAGCGGAGCGACATGCATGACGGTATGGGAAATGGTCGCGCCCGAAGACGGCTCGTCAAGCGAAATGATTCCGTTGTCCTCCGAAAAAACCGAGAAAGTGAAAAACGCAAGAAGCGCAAGCACAAAAGAAAGCCTGCGAAAAGTTGATTCTGTCAATCTCATGCATAAAATTATAGCAGATATTTTCTAGAAAACTTGATTTTGAAAGGGTTCTGTTTCTAAAATGGTCAGAAAATAGACTTGTCCAGAAACTGAGTTTTCCGAGCAAGTTTGATATTCAGGAGTTTTTTATGGAAGATTACAAGAAGGAATTCATCGATTTCATGGTAGAGTGCCAGGTCTTGAAATTCGGCTCGTTCACGCTCAAATCTGGAAGGCAGTCGCCCTTCTTCATGAACGCGGGCGCGTATGTGACTGGAAGCCAGCTCAAGCGTCTCGGAGAATTCTACGCGAAGGCAATACACGACAATTTCGGAGACGACATCGACGTGTTTTTTGGACCTGCCTACAAGGGAATCCCGCTCGCTGTGGTCACGGCGGTCGCATATTCATCGCTCTACGGCAAGGAAATCAAGTACTGCTCAGACAGGAAGGAAGCGAAGGACCACGGAGCCGACAAGGGCGGTCTCCTCGGCTACAACATCAAGGACGGGGACAGGGTCGTGATAATCGAGGACGTGACGACTTCCGGTAAATCAATCGAAGAGACCTACCCGAAAATCAAGGCGCAGGAGACGGTGCCCGGCGGAATCAAAATCGTGGGCGAAATCGTTTCCCTCAACAGAATGGAGAAAGCCCCAGACTCGACGAAAGCAGCATTGGATGTGATTTCAGAGAAATACGGTTTCCCAGCCAAGGCAATCGTCACGATGAACGACGTAATCGACGCTCTCTACACGAACGGCGACAGGAAAATCATCACCGACGAAATCAAGGCCGAAATCGACAAGTACTACGCAGAGTACGGCGCGAAATGATTTCGGGCGAATGCTGAGGAGCTGATGTATACTTTAGAAACAAACTCCCAGCGGGAATCCTGTTCAAAAAACGGCTGTACCGCTTCCGTTTGTTTCTAAAAACACATTAAGGGAATCGGCATTCCACAAGAACTTGCAACAAGTCAAGGAACCCGTTTTTTTTCACTCCTTCACGAACCGCTCGATTCTGCACTCGTGGGTCTTTTTCTCCTCGTCGTAGTTCACGCCGACGAAAAGAAGGTCGCCGGAATAATGCTCAAGCGAAGAAAAAAACAGATCGAGTCGTATTCAAAATCGATGCCTGTTTCTATATAATATTATGGAAGAGAATAGTTAATGAGACAGTATTTAGAATCAATTTTTCAATTAGGATA
>CAMHLH010000106.1 GCA_946185925.1 uncultured Treponema sp. | reverse complement strand
ATGATGACGATACGCAATCAGGAAGATGAACTTAATCGCAAAGACAGAGAGATTCCATTCCCGCATTTCAGAATACCCTGTTCAGGAACTGAAGTTTCCGAAGAGGTTTAATATTGACACTTCGATTTTCGCATTTATTGTTATATAATTCTGTAATTTGTATGTGACATTTTCGGAAGACAGACGGATTCCGAAAAAGCGCGAGGGGAAATTTTGAATTTCAGCAAACTTGTTCAATTGTTCAGTGCTCCATTCTTCAACGGCATTGTGCGGCTTGATGAACCAATGGCAAACCACACGACAATGAGGGTTGGTGGAACCGCACCGATTTTTCTGGAGCCGACAGACGAAGATTCTCTGATTTTTGCGGTGAAGGTGTGCATTGAAAGTGGCGTCAAGTTCTTTATAATTGGTGGAGGAAGCAACATTGTCATGGCAGACAACATAAGCTTCGCCATAATTTCGACAAAGCAGTTCAAGAAAGTCGTCTGCTCAAAGACGCCCGGAAAAGTGAAAGGGCTTTACGAACTGGCAAACAAGCACATAAGAGAGTCGAACATGGTGGATTCCGGCAGGGAAAGATTTCTGAACTGCGATGCGGGAGCGAGCTGGGCGACGGTGTGTCTGCTCTGCACAAAGAACAAACTGGAGGGCTTCGAGCAGTTTTCGGGACTTCCGGGAACGATTGGAGGAGCGACATACATAAACGCGACCTGTTTCGGGCTTTCGACTTGCGACAACCTCTGTTCCGTCAGATATTTCGACTTGAAGGACATGCAGGTGAAGACCTACCAGAAGAACGACAGCGACTGGGGCTACAAGGTTTCACCGTTCCAGACGACAGAGAAGATAATTTTGACAGTTGAATTCAAACTGATGGAAAATCCTGACGCGGAGCTTCCCGAACTGAGCACGAAGTACCACGAATTCATCAAAAAAAGAGCCTTGATGAAGCATTTTGAGGCTCCAAGCGCGGGCAGTGTCTTCAGGAACATTCCAGAGCAGGACATTGTCGCGGGCAAGATAATCGACGAGTGCGGTCTGAAGGGAACCAGGATTGGAGGTGCGAAAGTCGCTGATTTTCATGGAAATTTCATAATAAACGACGACCACGCCACGGCCGCCGACATTCGGAACTTGGTAAAACTCGTTCAGAACAAGGTCAAAGCAGAAAAGGGAATCGATTTAAGGTGCGAAATTATATTCGTTCCTGAAAATGTCGATATTTAAATAGGATAGCAATTTTTTTTAACGGATGGGAAACATGCCTCAGATTCAACAACCACAACAGAGACTTCAGTTAAGAGCAGCCAGATTTCCGAAAGGTGCGGAGATTTTAGTGGCCGACGATCCAAAAGCGGAATTTTTCTATATCATACAAAGCGGCTTTGTCCTTGTGAGCATGAACACGGATGCGGCAAATGGAGGCGGGTCAAAAAAGGGGCCGGGAGATTTCATAGGCGTCATATCGTGCATGTCCCACAGAAGCCAAGTGGAGAAGGTAATCGCGCTCACAGATGTAATAGCAATCGCTGTCCACAGAACACAGTATATGGATTTGATTAAGCTCAGCACACCTACGGCTCTCAAAATCATCAGAACCTTCTCCAAGAACATGAAAGAGATGAACGAGCGCTTGATGCTGCAGACGACAAACAAGAAGGTCAACGAGAACCAGGCCTTGATTTACCAGGTTGCGAAATACTACGACGACGACGGCCAGGAATACATCTCCGCCTTCGCCTTCGACAAATTCATAAAGCTGAACATACAAAGCCCGGCGCTCGAATACGCAAAGAGAAGGCTGGTCGAACTCAAGCAGCGGCTCAAGGTCTATCCGAACATGGAGGAGTCGCTCAGATGTTATCCTAGAGGAACGATGATTTTCTCCGAATTCCAGAGTGGAGCGGAGATGTACATCATACAAAACGGCTCCGTGAAGATAACGAAGGTCTTGAACGGAACCGAAGTCACGCTTGCGGTTCTGAAGCCCGGCCAGATGTTCGGCGAGATGGCGCTCCTGAACAACGACCTGCGCTCGGCATCCGCAATCACGCTTGAAGACTGCGAAATCAGGGCGGTCAACATGGCGAACTTCCAGAAAATAACGGAGTCAAGCCCGGACATGATTACAAACCTGACAAAAACGTTCGCGGAAAGGCTTTGGCTCATGCAGAGGCAGCTCATAAACTCCCTGCTCCGTGACGACCCGGTGGCGAAGATGATAGACATCCTCGCGCTCCAGCTAGAAAAGATGAACTACACGGAGAAAGACAGCGTCGAATACCAGACGGACTTCACTCCGAACGACATAGCGACGATGTGCGGTCTGACAAAGACAGAGCAGAGCAGGTACATGTTCAACTTCATGAACTTCAGGTTCGTGGAGACGAGAAAAAACAAGATTTACGTTTCCGACTGCTCGGAAGTCATAAAGCAGGCGGCATTCTACAGAAAGAAGCTTCTGAGGAACAGATAATCTCGTTCTTCAAAAAGGGTGAATCAATGAAAATAAGAAAGATTCTTTGCATATCGGCGTTTTTTTTCTTGTCGATTGCGGCCAGCGTGTCCGCCTTGCCGTCCGGTTATGGAAAAGTGCAGCTCGGCATGAGCGTCGATGCTGTGAAGGAGGCCCTGAAGAAGGACCACCAGTTCGGCTACAGGGGCGACAGGGACGTGACTCTCTCTCCCAAGGACCACGAGACGGTCATAGAGACAGACCCAACGACATACGCTTCGTTCTCTTTCTTCGACAGGTGCTGGTTCCAGTTCTCAAACGAGAAGCTTTCCGTCATAACGCTCAGCATGAACATGGACATGATAGACCACTACGCCATTTTCTCGGAGCTTTGCGAAAAATACGGAAATCCCGACGAAATTTCACCGAAGAAATCGGTCTGGAAATCCGACTCGGTGACACTTTCGCTTGAAAAGCCGCTCATCATCAAATATGTTGACGCGAAAGTCTTCAAAGACAAGCAGGACGCCTCAAAAGTCGAAAAAACGACGTCTGAAAAGGCAAAAGACGCATTCTTGAAGGGACTCTGATGAAAAACGCAAAACTAGCAGTATCGTTTCTTTTATTTTCGATATTTACGCTTTTCTCATGCTCGCCGAAAAAATTGGAGAGCAGGGATTTTGAGATAACGAAGGCGGACGGCGAAAAAGTTTCGATAAACGCGGAAATCGCCGACACCTACGACACGAGGCAGTGGGGCTTCATGGAGAGGAAGTCGATTCCTGACGGAACCGGAATGATTTTCGTCTTCGCGAGCGACAGGATTTTGAGTTTCTGGATGAAGAACACCCCCACCCCGCTTTCAATCGCCTACATCGACAAATCGGGGAAGATAAGGGACATCTTCGACATGAAGCCATACAGCCTTTCAGAAGTCGTAAGCACCGTGAGCGTAAGATACGCTCTCGAAGTTCCGCAGGGCTGGTTCGACAGGGTTGGCGTGAAAGTCGGCGACATCATATCGGGCGTAGACGAACTCAGCGCAAAAGACGAAACAGGCAGATGAAAAACGGCGTTTCCGGCACAAAAAAAGTCGCAGCTTTCTCATTTCTAGTGATTTTTCCGCTTGTCTTCGGATTTTTGTCGTTCGCGAAACCGTTCGGGGACGAAAGCGGAGAGACGAAGGAAGAGAGGGAAAAGCAAATTCCATTTGCGCAGCCGGAAGAAAGTTCCCTCATCAACAACGGAACGCGTATTCAGATACGGACCGAAAAACCCGGCGAAAGCGTCTACATCAACAGGAACTTCCACGGAAAAACGCCGCTAACAGTGAAAAATCTAGTGCCGGGAACCTACAGTCTCAAAATAGGCGAAGAAGAATTTGAAATAGAAGTTAAGAGCAACCACTTCGACAGATATTTTTTTTTGAGCGGTAAAAATCTATAATTCAATTCATGAAACTCTACTCTAAAATCGAAATGATAAGGAACAGCCTGATTGCGATGGCAATCGGCGGCATAATCGCGAGCGTCGCATTTGGCGCGCACAGCGTCGTGTCAAAAATCGGAACGAAGGAAAACGCCGAAACTGCGGCGGCATCCCATGAAAAAGAAGCGGCAGAGACCGTCCAAACGGAAGCGGCAGAGAACTCCGAAAAAAACGCGGATTCGACAAGCGAAGAAAAACTCGCGGAGCTTTCCGAAAAATACGACGAACTGCTTTCAAGGGTGTCGACAATCGCGAACACGGAAGCGCGCTACACGATAGACGAACAGCAGAACATCTCCGTCTACGAAAAATGCAACGAGGCGGTCGTGAACATAACAACGCAGGAGATGGCCTACAACTGGTTCCTTGAGCCTGTGCTGCAGGATGGCGGCTCCGGTTCCGGCTCAATCATAGACAAGAGGGGCTATGTCGTGACGAACGTGCACGTAATCTCCTCGGCTTCCAAAATCAACATATCGCTCGCCGACGGCTCGACATACGAAGGGCACGTCGTGGGCAAGGACACTGAATCGGACATCGCGGTGCTGAAATTCGATCCGGGCGACAAAATATTAAAGACAATCGCGTTCGGAAACAGCGACAACCTCAAAGTCGGGCAGAAAGTCATAGCGATTGGAAACCCGTTCGCGCTTGAGAGGACGATGACGACGGGAATCATTTCCGGCCTCGGCCGACCGATACAGGAAAGCGCGAACGTAATCATCAGGAACATGATTCAGACGGACGCGGCAATCAACCCGGGAAACTCTGGAGGCCCGCTTCTGGACTCGAACGGGCGCATGATTGGCATAAACACGATGATAATCTCGAATTCTGGAAGCTCGGCGGGCTTGGGATTCGCGGTTCCTGTGTCCACGGCGCAGAGGGTCGTGAAGGATTTGATACAGAACGGAAAAGTCACACGCGGAAGGCTCGGAATCAAGGCCGTGCAGATGTCGTCGGACATAGCGAAATACGTCAACTCGCAGCGGGGGCAGGCATCGGGACTTTCCAGGGTCGGAATCAACTACGGAATCCTCATCAGCGAAGTGGACGCGGACAGCTCGGCATTGAAGTCTGGACTGAAAGGCGGAAACGTGCCGGTCAGGTACAACTTGAGGCAGACATTCAACTTGGGCGGAGACATAATCGTGGCAATCGACAACATATCGGTCTCAAGCTACGCAGACTACCTTTCCGCGCTGGAGGCGAAAAGGCCGGGAGACACCGTAACCGTGACTGTCTACAGGGACGGCGCCACTGAAAAAATAAAGACGAAACTCGACTGACAACCAGGGTGGACATGAAAGGATTTTTTGCACTTGCGCTTTTTTTGACGGCTTCGCATCTTTTTTGCGAGAAGAAAACTTTCCCAATCGTCGGACTCGTGACGGCGAACAACGAGCCTGTCAAATTCGAAATCGACTGGGACGAAAAATGGTTCGGCCGCGCGCCGTCATCCGAATACGACCATGACATAGCCAGGATATCGGCGGTATTGTCGAGCAACGCGTACTCGAAAGTAAAGGAGGCGCAGGAAAACGGCGCAATCGAGCAAAATCCGCTCAGAAACACATACGCGGCACTGGGAGTGAAGGACGAGGACATCTTCTACGACTACGACATAGACTACGAGAATCCCGTTTTCGGACACGACCAGGCGGCGTACAGTTTCGCAACGAAGACAATCGACAGCTCTCTCGGTAAAAAAACGCTCGTCTTCATCACAGTGCGCGGCACGACGTTCACTTTCGAGGAATGGAATTCCAACGTGAACATCGCCGACACGAAAAAGGACTACATGTTCCACCACGAAGGCTTCCTGAAATGCTCGATAAAAATCATGGCGGCATTCGAACACTACATTCTGAAAAAGAAAATCGACCCGAGGGACACATTCGTGCTGCTTTCCGGGCATTCGAGGGGCGCGTCGGTCATCAATTTGATTTCAGAGCAGATTGCCGACAACGGAATTTTCGACACGAGCAAAGTCTATTCGTTTCCAATCGGCTGCCCAAAGGTCATAAACGACATCGAAGGAAAAATACAGCCGACTGACGAAAAATACTCTTTCATCTGGAACATCAGCAACGAGGAGGACCTGGTTCCCTCAATGCCGCCAAGTTTCCAGACATGGAACTACAAGCGGTACGGAAACGACCTTGTGATTCCATGCAGGTGGAACACGAAAGAATACAACGAAGAATACGTCCCAAAATTCAACGAAATCTACTCAAAAATGATGGGAAGGAAATTGAACCCATTCCAGACGGGAAGTTTCCTGCCGTCGCAGCTCGTCAGGACAATCACGGAACTCTGCCACGACACAAAAAGCTTCTACAGCATGATTTTCAAGCCGAGGGCGACAACAGAGCGCGTGATGCACAAAATCCTCTACGAAGCCGACGAGAACATGGGCGACTTGACGAAATTCGGAGGGCTGCCGCAAAAAATCGGTGACATGGACAAAAAAAAGCTGGAAAAAGCGATGTTCCTTTTCATCGACATGCACACGCCGGAAGCGTACCTTTCGTGGATGCTCTCGTTCGACGCGGACAAGCTCTACAAGGACCTCGAAAGCAGCGTAATCGCGCTCAAGGGAAGCGTCTCCGCCGCGGTGCTGGACGAAAACGGAAATCTTCTTTTGAAAGTGGACGAAGGCAAGGTGCGAAAGAAGACAAGGAAAACCCCGGTCGGAGCGTTCAACACTGCCACGCACACCTACATCGGACTTCCGGCGACGGAGAATTTCACGGTCGTATTGCAGAAGGAGAGCCTCTTTCCGACACCCGTGGAAGTGAGCGTTGAACGCTACAGCGGAACCGGCGTATTCGAGCGGGTCGTCACAACGGAGAAATTCCGGCTGAGGAACGGAAGCTCCCTAAAATTCACGGCTGGAAAAAAATCGATAGAACTTGAGGACGGAGAAAAAATCGGCTGCGAAAAGACGGAGGAGCTTGAGGAACTCAAGCGCGCGGACGACATCTACTTCTCCCCGGAACTGAACTTCGCGCTGGACAAGGAAGTGCAGCTGGGCTTCCACCTCGGGCTCCGCGCGATATACGGAACTTTCCTCTTCACGCTGGATGACAAAAGCGAATTCATGGAAGACGACATCGAATTCTCGCTCGGAATCGGAAGTCTGGCGAACATTTTCGGAAGGATATACTTGGACCCGGAAATTTTCTGGAACATAAAGGCCGCTTCCCCATCGGCGAGGCTCGCCCTCTCCTACCAGCCGAGGAAGCGCGCACGGCTCTTCATGGCGGGGAATTTCGACTTGGACTTTGAAGGCGGATTCAGCGTGGACCCTTCAATTCAGTTCGGAATAAAATTCTGACGGAGAAAGCCGCAGGCGCAGAACAAGAAGAACAAAAAAAAATGGAAAAATCGAATCAATCTGAAACAAAAGAAATCACGGTACTCTGCAAGGTGCTCGACAACTTCGGCGACATCGGCGTCGTCTACAGGCTCTGCCGCTCGCTCATGGACGTCGATTCTTCGCTCAAGCTGAACCTTGTGGTGAACGACTTGGAAACATTCAAGAGAATGGCGGATGGAATCAATCCAGAAAAAAGTTTTCAGACCTACCGCGGCTGGAACATCTTCGACTGGAACGACGGAGAAACCTGCGGCAAGTATTTTTCAGAGAATCCGCCAAGCGTGATTTTGCAGACCTTCCAGTGCGGACTCCCCGACTGGCTCGACGACATCATCTACGGAGAGGAATTTGCTGAATCCGGGCATTTTTGCAGAATCGTGAACGTCGAGTACCTGACGGCGGAAAAATGGGCCGACGACTTCCACCTTTTGGAAGGGGCGACAAGAAGCGCGAACGTCAAAAAAAATTTCTTCATGCCGGGCTTCTCAAAAAAAACCGGGGGTCTCATCCTGGACAGGAATTTCACGGAATGCCTTGCGGACGAAAGATACAGGAAAAGCAAAATCGACTCTTTGGCGAAAGAGATTCAGTTTTCCGAAAGCGACTTCAACATTTTAGTCTTCTCCTATCCAAAAGATTTTGCGTTCTTTTTTAATGCGGTTGAAAGATTCTCCGAAAAATCCGCAAGGAAAATCCGAGTGCATCTGGCTCCGGGCGCGGGCGAAGAATCCTTCAAGAAAGCGGAAGCGATGTATGGAAAGAAGAATTTCTCTGTAGATTATCTTCCGTATCTGAGCCAGGAAACATGGGACGCGTTTTTGTGCTCAATGGACTTCCTTTTCATCCGGGGTGAGGACTCGTTCGCGCGGGCGGCTCTTTCGGGAATCCCGTTTTTGTGGAACATCTACCAGCAGGACGAAGAATTCCACCTCGTGAAGCTCAAGG
>CAMHLH010000105.1 GCA_946185925.1 uncultured Treponema sp. | reverse complement strand
GTCATCCGTGTCTGAAAACACGGGCAAAGAAAAAATCAACGAAAAAGAAAGAAGCGAAACAACGAACCTGTTTTCAACATCAATAAAGCCGAACATAGAACAACCTAACTTTAGTTAGTTACAACTAACAAAAAAAACAATGGCTAGATGATAAAAATTTCGCAGGCTTTGCAAAAGGGGGATTTTTCTTAATGATAAAATTTTCTCACAAACAAAGGGGTAGAGATGATAAAGACGCGCGGACATTGCGTTTGTTCAGCTCATTTTTTTTCAAGCGAAAAATCCATCGTGAACGTGAGCGTCATCGCATTCTGTCCTTTTTTCATTTTTTTGAAGGGAGACGCTTTTTTTACGGCGGCAAGGCAGGCTTCGTTCAGGATTTCGTGCTCGCTTTTTTCAAGGATTTCAGTTTCCGAAACAGTTCCGTCTGGATTTATGACGATGCGGACGCGCACTTTTCCTTCCAAGCCTTTCGAACGGGCGGGATACGGATAAACCTTTTTGGAAGCAATCCGGCCGAGAGCGTAGGACTTGTAGGAAGCAAGTGCTTTTTTTTCGGAATCAGAAAGAGCTGGCCCAAGCAAAGCGTTTTCTGAAGAGGATTCTGCATTTTCCGCGCTTGATTCAACGGCTTCGACAGGAGCGGCTTCCGAAACATTCTCCACGATTTTTTCTTCTGTCGCTTCGTTTTTTTCTTCGACTTTAGGCTTTCTCGGAATCACATTTTTTTTCGGCACGTTCAGTTTTTTTTCGATTTTCTTGGCAGGCGCAGTTTTTTGAACCGGAACGGCTTTCTTCTTTCTCTTTGCCACGCTCACAAGCGAAACTGATTTTTCAACTGCCGATTCGGAAGCATTTCCCTGATTTTGAAAATTCCACAGGGGAACGGCGAGAATCGTAAAAAAAAGAGCGAACGTGCAGAAAACAGAGAAAATCCAGCGGTTCCGCCCGCGGTTCAATTCAATCTTCAATCGAGTCATGGACGATTCCTATCCGGCTGATTCCGGCATTCTGGATTTTTGTGAGAATTTGGACAATGCGCTCAAATTCCACAGTGCGCTCGCATTCAAGGGAAAGAGCGAGATTCTGGTTTTCCGAGTACATTTTTTCCAAAATCGGCTCAAGTTCTTCCAGACTGACGATTTTTCCGTCGAGTTCCATTTGATTTGCGTTCACGGCCAGGACTTTTGTTGAATCCTGCTGCTCGCTCTCGGCAGTCTCCTCGCTCCGAGGCAAATCAAGCGGCAGCGAAGCCTTTTTGAACTGCGTGGAAACCATGAAAAAAATCAGCAGAATGAAAATCACATCAATCATCGAAGTGATGTTGATTGAAAGCTCCTCCTCCGAGTGTTTCAAAAATTCCAAATTCACCATAATTCCCCATTCTCAACTCTTAACTCTCAACTCTCAATTCCCAACTCTCAATTCTCCATTCTCAACTCTCCATTCTCCATTCTCCATTCTCAACTCTCCCCCTCCTCGTACAAACTCATCGCCAAAATCCGCTTTTCGATGATTCGCTTGAAAGTGCGGTAACACAAAAGCGACGGAATCGAAATGACCATGCCGAAAGCCGTTGTTAGCATGGCTTCCCAGATTCCGCCCGACAATTCCTGGATGTTCACGTTCGCGCCCGCCTGCGAAAGTTTGGAGAAGGCGCCGATGAGGCCCGTGACCGTTCCCAAAAGCCCAAGCGACGGCGCGACCGAGCTGATGAAGTTCAAGAACCAGAGTCCGCGGTTCATCTCGTAGTACAGAATCGAGCATTCGGAATTGAATCTTTTCGTTTTTTCCTTTTCATCGACGTTTTCATAGTCCGACATTTTCTTCTTGAGCCGGACAAGGACATCGCGCTCGCTCCCCTTCCGCGTCTGAAAAAAATAAATCGCGCGTTCAAGGCACTGGCAGAAGCAGAAGCAAAGAAGAGCCGCAAGCACCCAGTTTATCGGCCCGCCGAGATTTATGAATTGAATCAGTTTCATCATTAGAATTTCCCCAAAGTTTTAGTATGCTAACTTAAATTAGTCATGGCAAACTGTCAATAAACAGGACTCCTTGTTGATTTTTTTTCGCAACAATCCTGAGAATCGCGCACTGAATTGCCGACATTGAAAAGTTTTCGTAAATTTTCCAGATGAAGAAGATTATGATTTTGATTGCAGCAGTTTTGCTTGTCGTGACGCTTCCGCTGTACGCTGTGCTCTTTCTGCCGGGTGTCGGAGGAAAGCCCACGAAAGAGGACAGGGCCGACTACGCGCGCCGCGCTCCGAATTTCGACGGAAAGGCGTTCCACAACGAAGAGGAAGTGGCCGTGATGGTGAAGGACGCGGGCGAGGACGAGAAAACCGCCTCCACGAAGGACGTCCGCCCGAAGACCGCCCTCCCCGTCATGAAGCCGAGTTTTTCGGCGACGCCTTCGGAAAATGACTTCACAGTAACATGGTTCGGGCACTCGTCGCTTCTGTTGCAGGTCGCGGGAAAGAACATCCTTTTGGACCCGGTTTTCAGCGAAAAGCTCTCCCCTGTTTCATGGATTGGAATCAGCAGATTCACACCGTGCCCGGTCACTGTCTCAGACCTCCCGGAAATCGACTTGATGATTCTCTCCCACGACCACTACGACCACCTCGACTACAAGGTGATGAAGGAGATTTCAGCGAAAGTGAAGCGCGTGATAGTCCCCCTCGGAGTTGAAGCGCACCTTCGGAAGTGGAAATTCGACATGGACAAGGTGGAGAACCTCGCCTGGTGGGAGGAAAGCGAGGGCAAAGACGGACTGACAGTCGCCTGCACCCCGGCCCAACACTTTTCCGGCCGCTGGCTCACAGGACGAAACCAGACACTCTGGGCGAGCTGGGTCTTGAAGGCGGGCGGAAAGCAGATTTTCTACAACGGCGACTCCGGTTTCGCGTCCCACTACGAGCGAATCCACGAAAAATACGGCGACTTCGATTTCGCCTTGATGGAATGCGGACAGTACAACAAGAGCTGGGCGCACATCCACTCGTTCCCCGAAGAAGGCGGAGACGCGATGAAAATCTTGGGCGCGCGCCTTGCCATGCCGATACACTGGGGCGCGTTCGTCCTCGCGAGGCACGCGTGGGACGACTCGGTGGAGCGTTTCTCGCGCCACGCCGAGGAGACCGGGCTGAATTTCATCACCCCAAAAATCGGGGAGACCGTCGACTTGACGCAGGAAGACCTTTCGCAATTCCAAGAGAAATGGTGGGCGCGAGATAGAATAGGTCGAATGTCGAGTTTATGCATATCGTAGTTGCAGAAACAAGCTCCCAGCGGGAACCGCAGCCTGCTTGCGCAGTCTTGCCCAAAACGGCAGTACCGCTTCGCGGTGGCGTTAACATCGCTTGCGATGTTTAGTGTTTTGATGGGCGGAACCCCGCTTCCGCTCGTTTCTGCCATTGCACTGTGAAAACTCGACATTCGACCTAAAAAAACGGAGAGAAAAATGTTGGAACTGAAGGAATTCGAACTAAAAGACGAGGCTGTTCTCCGCAAGGAATGGGAATTCATCAGAGACTTGCCGGAAAACGAGAACGGTTTTACAAATGCGGCGCACGGAATAAGCTGGGAAGAATTTTTAGGAAAATACATTCCGAGGCGAATCCAATTTCTGACGGGAGAATCGTTGGAAGAAGGGCTCGTGAGACAGGCGGATTATCTTTTGTGGGCAGACGACGCAATTGCGGGAATTTTCAGAATCAGAGCGGAGTTGAACGACTTTCTCCGCAATGTGGACGGCGGCCATATCGGCTATGGAATAAAGCGGGAATTTCGAGGAAAGGGACTCGCCACATACGGTTTGCGTCTTGCCCTCGCCGTTCTGCAGGAAAAAACGTCCGACAAAGAAGCGATTTTGTTCTGCAGAAAAGACAATCCCGCATCGCTCCGCGTAATGCAGAAAAACGGCGCGAGAATCTTCTGCGAAACCGACGAGAATTTTTCGGTGCGGATTCCACTGCGGCGCGCTACCTGAAGCGAGTCTCCACGAACTGGCAGGATATCTTTTCACACGCTCCAGGCCGCTTCTTCTGTCTGGAGACGGAGCATTTGGGCAAAGAGCGAATCCTTTTTATTCCGCAAGGCACTTGGCGAGCCTTCCTCGGCCACCTTGCCGTCTTTCAAGACAATGATTTTGTCCGCCGCTTCCACAGTGCGCAGGCGGTGGGCAATCACAAGGACGGTTTTTCCCTGCAAAAGCCTTGAGAGCGCGCCCTGAACCTCGCTTTCGTTTTCCACATCGAGGGAGGCTGTGGCTTCGTCCAAGAGCACGATGGGTGCGTTTTTAAGAAGGGCGCGGGCAATGGAAATTCGCTGCCGCTCGCCGCCTGAAAGCTTCGCTCCGTTCTCGCCGATTTTTGTGCCATAGCCCTGGGGGAGTTTTGAGACAAAATCATCGCAATTGGCAGCCTTTGCCGCCTGAATGACTTCCTCATCACTGGCACCGTGCTTTCCAAGCCGGATATTTTCCATCACCGTGTCGTCAAAAAGAACCACATCCTGAAAGACCATTGCATAATCCGTGAGGAGAGTTTCAGGCTCAACGGTAGAAATATCGATTCCGCCCACTTTGATTGTTCCCGCCGTCGTGTCCCAGAGCCGGGCCGCAAGCCTGGCGCAAGTGCTTTTTCCGCTGCCGCTTGGGCCTACGAGGGCTGTGACTTCCCCTTCTTTTGCTGTAAAAGTCACGCCGTCAAGAACTTTTCCGTCATCATAGGAAAAAGAAACATTCTCAAAAACAATGTCGTGCCCATTCGGCTTGAATTCTTCGCTTCCCGACGCTGATTTTGCATCCTGAATTTCCATGAGCCGCTCTGCAGAAACTTCCGACAAAAAGACTTCCGCAATCAAAGCGAGGCTCTGGTCAAATGGCGCGTAAATTCTTGTAATCACCAGAAGGAACATGAAAAGCGTCATAAAATCGATTCTGCCCGAAAGAATAAGGGTCGCTCCCGTAAGAATCGTGGTGGCCACCCCCAGACGCATGATGACGCTTGCCGCATTCACGAAGATTCCTGTGGCAAGTTCCCCGTGAATCAAAGATTTTTCCTGCAAGTCGATTTTTCTGTCCAGTTCCGAAAGATATTTCTCTTCCTGATTCGTCGCATGGATTTCACGGATATTTTCGATTGTCTCCTGCATTCCGTCCGAGACCACAAGACTGGCCTTTTTCGCGTCCGCCGCATTTTTCTCTGCCATTTTCCGGCTGGCAAACAAAAGAGCGAAAGCCACGGGAACGCCCCAAAGGCAGGCAAGTGCAAGCCGCCAGTCGTAAAAAGCAAGCACAAGGGCGATAATGGCCGTGGAAATATAAGAACCGTACATGTATCCCAAGACATGAGACCAGACATGCTCCATGCGGTTCACATCGCTCATAATCGTTTCCGTCAAATCCGCCAAATCCCGCTTGCCAAAAAACGAAAGTGGCAGCAGCCTGAGCCGCTCCGCAAGGGAAATGCGCATGTCTTTAACTTCGCCGTAGACAAGGCCGTAAGTCGAGCGGTACTGCTGGAAATGGGTGACGAGGGAAAGAATGACGAATCCACCCACCGCCGAAAGAAAAATCCATGAAGGAGGAAGCGCCTCTCCCTCCGTGCGGCTTTTCATGAAGGCTTCCATCAAAAAATACAGGATTCCCATGCCGCCCATCACCACGAGATTCACGATGACAGTCCAGAAAGTGCCTTTTTTTGTGTTTGAAACACCCTTGTCCGAAAGAGCGTATTTTCGCTTGAAATTTTTGGTGAACATTATCTTTCCTCCCCTTTTGAAATCTTCCATTCCGCGGCCTTGTTGTAGTCGGCCCACATCTTCGCGTAGAGACCGCCAGACTTTTTCAGCTCTTCATGAGTGCCGCTCTCCGAAATCCGTCCGCCAGAGAGCACTATGATTTTATCCGCGCCAGTGACAGTGGAAAGCCTGTGGGCAATCATTATGACGGTCTTGCCTTTGCAAAGGCGATGAAGGGCCGCGTGAATCAGGGATTCGTTTTCCGGGTCGGCAAATGCGGTGGCCTCGTCCAAAAGGACAATGGGCGCGTCTTTGAGGATTGAGCGGGCAAGGGCGATTCTCTGCTGCTCTCCGCCAGAAAGATAAGTTCCCTTGCTTCCAATCTGCGTGTCGATTCCGTCGGGAAGTTTTTCGATGATGTCGTCGCACTGGGCTTCGTGAAGAGCCGAGAGAACTTCTTCCCGGCTTGCGCTTGGGCGGGCTGCGCGGACATTCTCCAGAATCGATGTCTTAAAAAGCCTCGTGTTCTGAAAGACAAAGGCGATTTTTTCCATCAAAACTTTTTGCGGAATGTCCTTCACATTCACGCCGCCGATTTTCACTTCTCCCTCGTCCACATCCCAAAAGCGGGGAATCAGGCTTGCCGCCGTAGTCTTTCCGCCGCCGCTTGGCCCCACAAGAGCCAGAGTCTCTCCGCTTTCCGCCGTGAATGAGACGCCACTTAAAGCAGGGATTTTCGCTCCGTCGTAGGTGAAAGTGACAGAATTGAATTCAACCTTGTTTCCGTCGGGGATTTTCGGGTTTTCGCTTTGGCTGAGAACAGGAGCCGTCATCACCGTGTCGATTCGCTTTATGGCGGTCTGGGCAAGGAGAGTTCCGCTTGAAGCGAACATGATTTTCGCGAGGGCTGTCGAAATGATTGCGCTGAAAACGGCATAAAAAGCAAAATCCGTCACGAACAAGGCGATGTTTCCCTCAGAAAGAGCGCGGGGAGCGAGCAGCAAAGCCACCGGAACAAGGAAGATGAAGGCTCCCTCTGTCACGGTAAGATTGACCGACTGGGGAAGGCGGCAAACGCCGTCAGTATATTCTTCCGCCCGCCTGCTGTAGTTTTCGATTGCGTCCTTGAAAGCCTTGAATGAATAGACTGTCTGCTGGAAAACCTTGACCACTGGAATCAAGCGCACATATTCAGTTCCGGCCTTTGCCATTTCGTCCTGCGCTCCCTGGTAAATCGTCATGAGTTTCGCGTTTTTTCCGCCCATCATCGTGCAGAGCATGGCGATGGAAATGACCACCGCAAAGAGGCAGGCGCTTCCCATCCGCCAGTCGAAAAGGAACATGAGAATGAGCATGGCGATGAACATGGCGGCCGTTCCCACGATGTCGGCAAGATTGTGGGCGAGAAGGGTTTCCGTTTCCGAAGCGGCATTGTCCAGCCTGTTCCGCAAAAGTCCTGAGCCGTTAGAGTCAAAAAAGCCCAGAGAAGTTTTCATCAGATGTGCCATGCCCTGCTTTCTGATGTTCGATGCCGTCTTGAAGGCCGCAAGATGAGTGCACATGAGAGCCGCAAAGTAGACAAGGATTCCGCCAGTGGCAAAAGCAAAGGCAATCCAGCCGTAACGCGCGATATTTGCGGCATCGGAAAAACGGGGAGCGGCAAAAATCAAATCTTTCAGCACGAGATAAACGCACAAATAGGGAACCATGCCGCAGATTTGCGCCACCGCCGAGAGAAAAAGCCCAACGAATGTGAGCGACCGATAAGCCCCAGCAAAGTCCAAGAGACGACTAATGGGAGATTTTTGTTTTGGTGAACTATTTGTCATATTCTTTCTCCTTCAAGGCAGAAAAGCCTTCCTTGATTTTTCCGTTTTGGGGAACTTCAAACTGGGTAAAAGCCCATTTCGCACTACCAAGTAAACATCGCCCAGCGGTCGTTCATCTTTGGCAGGATTTTTGCGAAGAGCCAGCCGCGAACCGAGTGTTTTTTCATCTCTTCGTTGAAGCTGTGCTCTTCCACAAAGTTGATTCCGCCGCACAGGTCGGCGATTTCCTGACCGCTCCAGGTGCCGCTTTTGAAGACCGCGTTTGTGCTTTTTACAGTGTCGTGGTATTTCTGATTCTTCACCATCATGGGATTGTTCTGCTCGGCAATCAGGGTTCCGTGGGGAAAATTCTCTTTCAATATGGAAAGGAAGGTGCGGATTTCTTCCATTGAGAAATACATGAAAAGCCCTTCGGCAAGGAAAAGGACGGGCGCGTTTTTCTTCTGCGACTCCGCCTTGACGAGAGCGCACCACTCATCTTCAAGCACGCTTCCCGCAATCATGGTCACCCGATTCCGCTCATCAAAGACTTTCTTCCGGGCCGCAATGGAATCGCTCAAGTCCACATCAAACCAGCTGATTCTGCCGTTGTCCACTCTGGAAAATCTGTTGTCGAAACCCGCGCCAAGATTTGCGATGACGGCATCTGGATTTTTTGACACAAAATCTTTTACCATGCGGTCGAGCATGACCGTCCGCGCGACAACGCCCTCGTGGGAGAGGAATTTGTCGAAAGGCTTGGTGTCCATTTCAAGGTG
>CAMHLH010000104.1 GCA_946185925.1 uncultured Treponema sp. | reverse complement strand
AGGGCGGAGAATGGAATTTCGGAAAAAATCAATAGCTTTTTATAGAAAAAACTTTTAATTTTCTGTTTTGGCGCATGACAGTAAATTACAAATTTTTTTTTTGGAAATCCGCAGACGCCAATCAACATTGACTTCCACAGAGTTTTCCACAAAGTTGTCCACAGGTTGTCCACAATTTCGCAATTGACAGTGCAATTTTTCCACTCTATATTTTAGGAACTTAAAAAAACGCTATATCTAGTGTTTTTTTAGTTATTTTTTGCAGAAAAAACACAAACACCAAAAGCAACAATGTCAAGTGCTTTTTCAAAAAATAATGAAAAAAAGGGACGGGAAAGCCAATGAAAATCATCAAAAGAAACGGTGAAGAAGTAATTTTCGACGCTCAAAAAATCGTCAAGGCAATCAAAGGTGCGAACAAGGAAGTTCCGCTCGCAGAACAGCTCAGCGAAGAGACAATCCAGAAAATCTCAGAAAACATAGAAAGAAAGTGCGAGGAAGAGAACCACGAGATGAACGTGGAGGCAATCCAGGACCTCGTTGAAGACGAAATCATGAAGGCGAGCGCGTTCACGGTCGCAAAAAAATACATCACATACCGCTACCAGCACGAATTGAACAGGAAGGCGAATTCCACAGACGACCAAATCATGTCGCTCATCGAGTGCCAGAACGAGGAAGTGAAGCAGGAGAATTCAAACAAGAATTCCACCGTCGTCTCGGTCCAGCGCGACTACATGGCGGGTGAAGTCTCAAAAGACATCACAAAGCGTTTCCTCCTCACGCCTGAAATCGTGGAGGCGCACAACGAAGGCATCATCCACTTCCACGACGCGGACTACTTCGCGCAGCACATTCATAACTGCGATCTTGTTAATCTTGAGGACATGCTGCAGAACGGAACGGTAATCTCGGGCACGAAAATAGACAAGCCGCACAGTTTCTCAACGGCGTGCAACATCGCAACGCAGATAATCGCGCAGGTGGCTTCAAGCCAGTACGGCGGACAGTCGATTTCGCTCACGCACCTCGTTCCGTTCGTGGAAATCTCAAGGCAGAAATTCAGGAAAGAGTTGAAGAAGATTGAGGAAATCTCTGGAATAAAATACACGGACGAGCAGATTGACGAAATCGTCGAGATGCGCGTGAAGGAAGAAATCAACAGGGGCGTGCAGATTATCCAGTACCAGGTCGTCACTCTCATGACGACGAACGGACAGTCTCCGTTCATCACGGTCTTCATGTACCTGAACGAGACGAAGAACGAGCGCGAGAAGGCCGACCTCGCGATGATTATCGAGGAAGTGCTGAACCAGCGGTACAAGGGCGTGAAGAACGAATCCGGCTACTGGGTCGCGCCGGCATTCCCCAAGCTCATCTACGTTCTGGAAGAGGACAACATCACGCCAGGCTCCAAGTACTACTACTTGACGGAACTTGCGGCGAAGTGCACTTCAAGGAGGCTCGTCCCCGACTACATCTCCGAGAAGAAGATGAAGGAATTGAAGGGCGACGTGTACACCTGCATGGGCTGCCGCTCGTTCCTCACACCGGACCGCTTCACCGAGGCCGGAGTCGGAAACGTGGCGAACGCGGGCAACTACGAACCGGGCAAGCACAAGTATTATGGAAGATTCAACCAGGGAGTCGTCACGATAAACCTGGTGGACGTAGCCTGCTCGTCGAACCGCGACATGGATATGTTCTGGAAGATTTTCGACGAAAGGCTCGAACTCTGCCACAGGGCGCTCATGCTCAGGCACCAGCGTTTGCTCGGCACTCCCAGCGACGTGGCTCCGATTCTCTGGCAGAACGGCGCGCTCGCCCGTCTCAAGAAGGGCGAGACAATCGACAAGCTCCTCTTCAACGGCTACTCGACAATCTCGCTCGGCTACGCGGGACTCTGCGAATGCGTGAAGTACATGACAGGAAAGAGCCACACTGACCCGAGCGCGACACCGTTCGCAATCGAAGTGATGAAGAAGATGAACGAGAAGTGCGCCGTCTGGAAAAAAGAGAGCAACATCGACTACTCCCTCTACGGCACTCCGCTTGAATCGACGACCTACAAGTTCGCCAAGTGCCTCAAGAAGCGCTTCGGAGAAATCGAAGGCGTCACGGACAAGAACTACATCACGAACTCGTACCACGTGCACGTCACGGAACCGATTGACGCGTTCACGAAGCTCACGTTCGAGAGCCAGTTCCAGGAACTTTCCCCGGGCGGAGCCGTGAGCTATGTGGAAGTCCCGAACATGGAGAACAACATTCCGGCCGTCATGGCGCTGCTCAAGCACATCTACGACAACATCATGTACGCGGAGCTGAACACCAAGAGCGACTGCTGCCAGAAATGTGGCTACACGGGCGAAATCAGAATCGTCACCGACAGCGAGAACAAGCTCGTCTGGAAGTGCCCGAACTGCGGCAACACCGACCAGTCCACGATGAACGTCGCGCGCAGAACCTGCGGCTACATCGGCACCCAGTACTGGAACCAGGGCCGCACCCAGGAAATCAAGGAAAGAGTCTTGCACTTGTAGAAAAATGGAAAGCCGCCGAAGCCTTAGATGCCCGGCGGCTTTTTTGATATGCCGTGTACTTCTTTACATTCACTAGTGAAGATACGGCGTAAGTCGTGCCGTGACCACTTGCATCCACAAAGCAAATGCTTAGGTCGTCATACGCCACCCGGCAAGCGAAAATCATTTAACATCAATGAAAACATTCCGAAAATCTAAACTAGCACAGTCATAAGAGAAATCTGAAAGAACTGGCGGTTGCTCTTCAAAGCTCACCGATGTCGAAACGAAAGATGTCGGAATTTACTTCTGGAGGGCGTGCAATGACAGCAAGAATCATCATGATTTTGGCTATCGTCTGCTTTTTCCTAGCAGGCTACATAGCGTGGTAAATTGCACACTCTTTTGCACATTGTAAAAGGGTAAAACAAAAGCCGCTAAAG
Organism: uncultured Treponema sp.; assembly: GCA_946185925.1. Lineage (GTDB taxonomy): Bacteria > Spirochaetota > Spirochaetia > Treponematales > Treponemataceae > Treponema_D. Next base: position 5,388 of record CAMHLH010000104.1, on the reverse strand, counting down.
TTTTCAACTTGGCGGCTTCTTCTCAAAAAATACGAAGACCAGCCGCAGTTCTAGGAAATGTTGGGTCATTTCCGTGGCTGTGCTTCTTTCTTTAATATATCGGATATCGCCTAAAAAATCCACAACACATTTAAATGTTGCACAAAAAAGGCTGACCTCCCATTCAAAGAAAGTCAGCCCTCTCGCGAAAACAAGCAACTTTAGCCCCTCGGAAAGCTGCTTGCTAAAATCGCCACACGGATTCGGAAAATCTAACGATTTTTCTTTACATTCACTAGTGAAGATACGGCGTAAAGCCGTGCCATGACCGCTTGCATCCACTATGCAAAGATTAGGACGGCATCGCACCACGGCAAGCGAAAATCATTTAACATCAATGAAAACATTCCGATAATCTAAACTAGCACAGTCATAAGAGAAATCTGAAAGAACTGGCGGTTGCTCTTCAAAGCTCACCGATGTCGAAAGATGTCGGAATTTACTTCTGGAGGGCGTGCAATGACAGCAAAGATCATCATGATTTTGGCTATCGTCTGCTTCTTCTTGGCAGGCTACATAGCTTGGTAAATTGCACCTCTCTTGCGTTAATTGTAGGAGAGTAAAGAAGAAAGCCGCCGAAGTCTTACAAAAACTTGGCGGCTTTTTCGTCTAATCACGAAGACCAGCCGCAGTTCTAGGAAATGTTCGCTGCATTTCCGTGGCTGTGCTTCTCTCTTTAATATATCGGATATCGCCTAAAAAATCCACAACACATTTAAATGTTGCACAAAAAAGGCTGACCTCCCATTCAAAGAAAGTCAGCCCTCTCGCGAAAACAAGCAACTTTCGCCTTCGAAAAGTCGCTTGAAAACTTCGCCTAGCGTATCCCCTACGCCATGCTATTCTTCGTCCACGGTCTTCACTGTCCACCCCGACGGGATGCCTTGTTGACCTGCAACGAAAACATCAGCCATACTCGGATCTATTACGAATGTGCCTGATTCAGATACATTAGAAATCCAACTATGTATACAGCTAGACGCTGAGATATCCGTTGCAAGGCATTTTATGTAATTCAGACTTGTGCAATCCATGAACATACCCATGTAGCACTCTCTTACCAAAGTTGTTGCTGGTAGTTCAACTTTAGTCAAACTTGAACAGCCAATGAACATATTAGCATAGCAAAACTCCGCCAATGTTGTTACAGGCAGAGCAGGAGCTTCAGTCAACTTAGAGCAGCCATCAAACATCCGGCAGTAACAATTGTCTGCAAGAGTTGTAGCTGGTAATTCCGGTGCCTTCGTCAAAGATTCGCAATTATGGAACATGAGGTAATAGCAAGTCGAAGCCAATTCTGTCGCAGGAAGTTCAGGACATTCGCTAATGCTTGTGCCCGCAAACATCGCCCAGTAACAATATTTTGCAAGAGTTGTAGCTGGTAACTCTGGGGCTCTGGTAATACCCTTACAATCGTCGAACAAAGAACGATAACAATTTTCGGTCAGAGTTGTAGCAGGCAAAAGAATTTCTTTGGTTGGATGATTCTTTATATGCTGATTAATCATAAAAAGACAAGCCAAAGCCCAATCTTCTTCCAATACTGTCGCATTAGCAAAGTTTTCAGAGTCAATAAGGCTCATAAAGTTTCCGTAAACATAGCAATCTTTGTCACAGTTTATATTACTAAACTGCTGATAATCACTATAAGAATAAGCTTTGTTGTTTCCGAAGAATTCAACCCTGTCGTTTTTGTTAAGCGGAATCTCGACTGTCGTAGCTTCGTCTCTGCTGCCAGCTGCGATTGTCTGTGCTTCTCCGCCGTTTATCTTATATGTGACTGGTCCCGTTGCTCGATTACTGAACGTTACTGTCGTTCCGTTCTGCGTTGCCTGAAGCGTCAAAGCTCCGCTCCAGTTTGAGAAGTCTTCTTCTTGCTCTTCCTCTTCTTGCTTTTCCTCTTCTTCTTCTGTTTCTGTGCCGGTGCTTCCACTTTCGCCTTCCCCTTCTACGCTTCCGCTTCCTTCGAGAGTACCTTTAGTCGTTGAGTAAGTCCTTGTCACGTTGTATACGTAAGCACCTTCTCCGTATGTATAGGTGTATGTCAGCTCAGAATTGCCGTTCGAGAGCGTTATCGTGGCTTCCTCCGGGTAATCTTCACCTTCAAGAGAAACTGCCGTGTAGGAGAGAGAGAGCGAAGTCCCGCTAAGCTCGTACGTTCCTGAATATGTGATTACGCCTTTGCCCCTCTTGTACAACGTAAAATCGAATGTCGTGTCGCTGTAGAGTGTCAGTGTTGAGCGGAGATATCTCTGAACGTTCACAAAGAGACTCTCTGCTGTCTGTGTATACTCCCCCTGGTCTGGTATCGTTTCTTCTCCAGACACAGATGAGTATGTCCAGTCGTCGGTGACTCCCGAGTAGGTCAAGCTTACGCCATTTGCACTGTTAGAGTATGTCGCAGTACCGCTAGAAATTGCGCCTGTCCATGTCTTTCCGGCTTCGCTGTCTGTGCCTTCCTCATTGTAGCCAACCGCATAGTAGGTCGCGACAACGCTCTTGCCGGTGCTTCCACTTTCGCCTTCTCCTTCTCCGCTTCCGTTCGACTGAGCCTTCTTCTTTATCACAACGGTGTCGGTGCTGTCGGTGCCGTCCTTCTTGAGCGTAGCGGTGCTGTCCTCGAACGCGCCCTTGTAGAATTTCTTCGTCGTTTCGCCGTCGGAGGTCGTGGTCTTCAAAAGCTCCACCGAAAGGTCGTCGAACACCGTGATTTTGATTGTCTCGCTGTCGCTCTTGTTGACAGTGACGATTCCGTCGCTTCCAACGCTTCCAGCGCCGCTTCCGTCAGAGACCTTCGTCACCGCGCTTCCAGAAATCGTGTAGTCGGTGCCGTCGATTTCGTATGTGCCATCCGGGATTACGGCGATTTCTGCGTTCTGCGTGAACTGAATCGTGTCGCTGTCGTCGGCAGTGTTCTTGAGAGTCGTGTTCGTCTTGCCGGTGAACAAGAATTTTCCCTTGTAGGTCTTGGTTGTGGCGCCGCTTTTCTCCAAGAGAGTGAGTGTTCCGTCTTTTACGACCGAGATGTCGTAAGTCACGTCCTCGCTCACGCTCATCGTAATTTTTCCGTTCGAATCGACAGAGCCAACGTCCTCGCCGTTCTTCGTGACGAGGGTCTTCGTTATCGTGTAGTCCACACCGCCGATTGTATACGAGCCCGGCGTGATGAATTTCGTCGATTCTTCTTCAACTTTCAGCTCTTCGACCATGTTCGAGCAGCCAGCGAATACGACCGCAAGGACTGCCGCTATCAAAACCGAAAAAATATTGCGCTTCATTTTCATTTTTGCACCCCCTATTCAAAGTGCCAGACTCCGCCGAGTCTGAATCCTATGTTGTTCACCGTGTTCGAGTCCTCAAGGCTCATCGTCCAGAGCGGTGAAAGTTCGAATTCAATGTGGGAGAGGGCCTCCGCCGCAGGAACGAACCTGATTGAAGGCGAAACCATTATGAGCGTGTCCGTGTACCAGCCGCTCGCCTTCGCACCGTTCTGCCCTTCCGTGTTGTTCAGCGACGCGCCCACCGCGACCTCCGGCTGAAACGCGAGAGTGCTTCCGCCGACCGCGAACGGTATCCTGAAGAAAAGACCGCCCGAAGCGCGGATTTCGTTGTGGCTCTTCAAGGTCGTGTCCGATTTCGGCAGAGTGTGAGCGAACTCGAAACGGACGCTCGCCCCCAAGTCGATTGAGGCCGGCAGAAAGTGCGGGAAAGTGTATTCAGCGGCAAGTCCGCCGCCGATGTTCGCCTTTGCGTAGTCGCCCCAGTCGCCGAGCGGATACTGGTTCAGCACCGAAAGCCCCACTCCGACGCCCTCGAACTGCTTCGCCTCAGCTCCAGCCGATAGCACGCTACATCAAGCTGAACTGCATCTTTAATAAAAAAACTGACAATAGCATTTGCAAATTCCTGATTCCAAATTTAGAATTGAATTTTGAAAAATTATCTGAATATCATTGTGTCGATTTTATTTTTTTTCGGGAGGTTTATTATGAAAAAGAGGACGATACTGGGCTTGTGCCTTTCAATTTTTTCATTATTTCTTTTTTCATGCGGAATCGCGGAAAGCAATGACGGAAGCGCAACGCTGAACGTTGACACCGCAACGATTGTGCAAAGAAGCATCAAATCGGCATCTTTCGAAGTTTCAGAAGATGAAATCTTTGAGCAGTATGCGGAATATCTCAATTACGAGCTTACGGCGATTGTCAATTACGAGATTGGCGGAAAATCAGAGAACAAGACTTTTTCACTTCGGAAAATAAACGGTAAAGAAGCCCTTGAATTGGTAGAAAAATTGAATAATATGTCCGGCGAAGACCAAGAGTCATATTTCACTGAAAACTTTAAGAGTCAGACTTTGACGATTGAAAACCTTCCTGTCGGAAAAACAGCCACTTTCAGAATGAAAATCCGCCAGAAGATAGGATTCAGTGACGATTTGAGCAAATACGAAGGCTTGAGCGAATCAGAAATCTCAAAAGACGAATATCTTGCAATCAGCAAAGAGCCTGTCACTGCAAAAATCACCGAGAGCACCGACATCACAATCAAGCTCAAGGAATACGACAGTTCCCTCGACTGGGACGTAGTTAGCTGGACGCTCACAGGAACTTTCCCGAGCGAATGGTCAAGCGACCTTGAATTCCAAAATGGTGAAATCTTCATCTACAAGAAAACAGGCTCAACATGGAATTTGGTCGATACAGTCATCCTTACATCCGAAAATCCAGGATTTACAGTCACATCGAACAGAGGAACTGGAAGCGGCACCACGAAGAACCTTTCTGCAGGCGACACCGCAATGCTTACGATTCGCATGATGTACGCCTACAATGAATCTGCTGGCGGACACACTTGTTTTGCAGGTTGGAGTAAGGAAGTAACTTGTGCGAGCGGAAAAAATGTTTTCGACATGGACGAAGTGACGTACAAAGCAAATTTCTGGGGCAATCCGGCACCAACAACGACGGCTAGCGTTCTGGTAACTTCAGAAAATGAAATCACCGCAAAATACGGAACAATCAAAGTTTACAAAACCGATTATTCTTCTGAAACCGAACAATCAACTTCCACAGAACTCCTTACAAAAGAGATTGAATTGTCAGATTGTGTCAAAACAAGCAGTTCAAAAGACAATTCAGGATATTCAAGCTACCAAGCTACATACACGTTCAGCGACATAAGCGCCTTCTCAAATGTGGAAGAGGAAACAATGCTGAATGCAACGCTGGTACTGTACGAAGACTCAGCGAGAACGAAACAAACAAATGAAAGCCAAGGAGGCCTCAGCGGATTCTACAAAGATTGTAACAATGTTTTCTATTTCTCTATTTATGATTCAAGTTCTGG
>CAMHLH010000103.1 GCA_946185925.1 uncultured Treponema sp. | reverse complement strand
TATAAAATCCCCTGCCAAAATCGAGATTTGAGCGAGAATGAATTATATCAGGAGTGCAAACCTCAACATTGGAACCATGAAACAAAATCATACGACGACACCTTTTTCTGTCATAAAAGAAATAATATCATCAACGATATAATCTTTGCTTTGAGTATGCAAAGCATCATAACACGGCACAATATAGCCGTTTAGAATATCGCTTTTTTTGGTAAATGCATCATACACTTTTTCAGCACTCACACCGAGTTTCAACGCGACATTCTCAATGCAAAAAATCGCAAACTCAAGCTCATCTTCATTTTGTATATACTCAGATTCTTTACAACTTCTCATAAAAACCGCCCAATCTTATTTTATCACATTTTCTCAAACAATCGCCGCAAAAGCCTCCCCCTAAAACGGAATATCCTTCGGAAAATTCCCATTCCCCGCTGACAATCCATCGAACGGTTGCGGCGGCTCGTCGTCGGGCAGGTCACAGTCTTCATCCTCACATTCAATTTCGTCCTCGTAGCAGCTTAGCTTGCCGTTCTCGCTTTTGCCGCCTCCAGAGGCTTGATCGCCCTCGATTGCCCAAGTGTACGAAAAGTCGATGCCGAGTTCTGCCATTTTCTCATAGACTTTTCCAGGCTCGCACCACGGCGAATCGAAAAAAATCGAAAGTTGTGCGTCGTCAAAGCTGTCTTCGCCGTAGATGCACGCATCCCATTTGCAGCCCCATTTGTCGCAGTGCCACTCGTACCAGTTGAACCACGGAGTTTCCTCGTCCTTTCCGAGATGCGCTGCTTTCCGCTCCTCATCGTTGTGCAGGACGTATTTTTCCTCGCACTCTTCCTGCGTTTTCGGCTCCGGGATTATCCACTGATACGAAAACTTTCTGCTTCCCTTCCCGTATCGTTCGATAAAATCCAAGTATGCTTCCTTTGTCGGAAACGTGATTTTGTTGTAGCACCAGTTCGGCATTTTTCCTCCGTTAGTAATTTTCAGAATAGCTTCACCACATCCTTCCCCCCTCCGTCACAAATCCGTCCTGCCACGGAAGCTCCTCATGAAGGTTATCTTGTCCACGTACTCCAAGTCGCCGCCGACGGGCATTCCGCTCGCGAGGCGGGTCACCTTCAAGTCGAACGGAGAGAGTAGACGCTGGATGTAGAGCGCGGTCGTGTCGCCCTCGACAGTGGGATTCGTGGCGATGATGACTTCTTTCACGGAGCCGTCCTTCAAGCGTTCTATGAGAGAAGAGAGGCGGAGCTTGTCAGGGCCGATTCCTTCGAGGGGAGCGATGACTCCGCCCAGGACGTGGAAAAGCCCCTTGTACTCGCCGAAATCGTTGATTGTCGAAACGTCCTTCGGCTGCTCAACCACGCAGATTGTCGAACGGTCGCGCATTGCGTCGGAGCAGATTGGGCAGGGGTCGTTCTCCGTCCATGAGCCGCACACGGAGCATTCCTTGATTTTGTCCTGCAGAGTCTCGATTTGCTTGGCGAAACGCTTTGTCCAAGCCTTGTCGGCCTTCAATATGTGGTTCACGAGCCGTCCCGCGCTCTTCACGCCGATTCCGGGCAAGCGGGAGAACGACTCGGTAAGTTCGTCTATCGCGTTCATTATGCGTTGAATCCCGGAATGTTCATTCCATCAAGCCCCATCTCCTTCAAAAGGGAGCCGGACTTTTCCTTGATTGCCTCCTGGATTTTCTCCATTGCGTTGTGGTGCGCCGCGACAATCAAATCCTGGAGCATGGGGACGTCGCCCTGCGCTATCGGGTCGATTTCGATGGAGACCATCTCGAATTTTCCGTTCAACGTGACTTTGACGATGTTGCCGCCGGAAGAGCCTGTCGCGCTGATTCTGCCGAGTTCCTCCTTCATCTTTGCGGCGTTCGCCTCCACATTCTTCAAATTCTTCATCATCTCAAAAGGGTTCACCATTTTTTTCTCCTTACTGTTGTTTTCTATTCGTCGTCATCGCTCTCTTCGTCGATGAAATCCGTCTGGTTGTCCGTCTCCTCTTCGTCGTCGGAATCGTTTGCGGCCGGCTTTTCAACCTGCGCGGCAGGAGGCTGTTCATCCTGCTTTTTCGGAGCGACACCGATGATTTCGCCCCTGAAAGTGGACAAAATCAGCCTGACTGAATCTGGAGCGTTCTTTCGGGGGTCCACATACTCCACTTTCTTCAGCACAACCTCAAAATCTATCCTGCGTCCGAAAATCGCCTCCAGCTCCCCCAAAAGAGCCTGTCTGTTCCTGTCGAACTCGAATTTCTGAAAGTCGTTCGTCACCTCGAAACTGATTTTGTCCTGCCCTTTCCTCCAGTTGCGCGTCCCCAAAAGGGAAGCCGCCAAGACGCCGTTCCTGAGCGAGAGTTTTCCCGTGACGAATTCCTGCAGGCTAGTTTCCGCCACCCGCGAAAAATCGTTCACGGAGTCGATGTTCACGGCCGCGCTAGGTTCTAGGGGAGCCTCCATGTCGTCGGAAGATTCCGGCGCGCCGAAAGACGGCTGGTACGGCTGCATGTTCTGGAACTGCGTCGTCTGGCTTTGAGCCTGCTGATTCTGGAACTGCTGATTCAAATTCGGTTGCTGATTTCCAAACTGAACTTGCTGATTCTGGAACTGCTGTGTCTGGTTCACTTGCGGATTTCCAAACTGAACTTGCTGATTCTGAAACTGTTGATTCAAATTCGCTTGTTGATTCTGAACAGGTTGATTCAGATTCATTTGCTGATTCCCAAACGGAGCCTGCTGATTCTGCACTGGTTGTGTCTGATTCAACTGCTGATTTCCAAATTGAGCCTGCTGATTCTGATTCTCGCTCTGGCTCTGCTGAGTCTGGGCTTGCTCCTGCTCCCTCTGCTGCATGCTTGAAGTGACGCTCGTGGCGTTCTGGTATTCGGGAAGGTTCTTCAAGGCGTCCAAAACCGGAAGAGGGTTCTTCGGCTTTAGTGGCTGTGGAGCGATTGACGGGGAGGAATTCACGCCCTGCTTCCATGCAGTGGGGTTCATGAGCGAGGCGAGCTGCGCCTGGCTCTTCATTTTCGGGTCGGACATGACGACCGCGTTGTTTCCGTTCGCGGAAGGAACAGACGTGGGAGTGCTCAAAAGGAGCGTCTTCGCCTGGTCGATTGCCCTCTTCACTTCCATCGGGGAGACGTACTCGGAAAGCCAGCAGAGGCGCGACAGGGCAAGCTCAAGTTCGTAACGGGGGCTTATGGAATAGCGGATGTCGCGGTAGAGCTGGAGGAAAATCGAAATGGCGCGTTCCATCTGAATCGGGTTCCAGCCGTTCAGGACATTCACGGCGAAGCGGTCTGCCGACTGACCGAGAAGAGACTCCTTCGTGATTCCGTTTTTGATGAGGAGGAGCGAGCGAAGATAGTCGGTTGAATTCGAGATGAACTGTTCGATGGAGATTCCGTTCTGCAAAAATTCGTCGAGCTTCAAAATCGCATCGTTCACGCGGCCCGAAACGCAGTCGTCGAAAATGACGTTGAGCCTGTCCACGCCCACAAGCCCAAGCTTGTCGCGGATTTTTTCGTATGTGATGTGGTCGCCCGAAAAAGCCGCCACCTGGTCGAACAAAGTGTAAGCGTCGCGGACGGAGCCTGTGGACTCGCGCGCGACCCAGTACAATGCCTCCTCGTCAGCCTGGATGCCGATTTCCTTCGCCGCGTCCTCAAGGAGCTTCTCCACGGTGTCGATTGGAACCAGACGGAAGTTGAACTGCTGGCACCTCGACTTTATCGTGGCGGGAACTTTCTGCAGCTCCGTCGTCGCGAAAATGAACACGACATATTCCGGCGGCTCCTCGATTGTCTTCAAAAGCGCGTTGAAGGCCGAGGTGGAGAGCATGTGGACTTCGTCGATTATGTAGATTTTGTAGCGGGAGCTTTGGGGGGCGTACATGACCTCCTCTTTTATCTGCCTCACATCGTTCACGGAAGTGTTCGAGGCTCCGTCTATCTCAATCACGTCCAGGGCCGCTCCCTGCGTTATCTCAAGGCAGTGCTGGCACTTTCCGCACGGAGTCGCCGTCGGGCCGTTCTCGCAGTTCAAGGCCTTGGCGAAGATTCGGGCTGTCGAAGTCTTTCCGCATCCGCGCGGTCCCGAGAAAAGATAGGCGTGGGCGATTTTCTTAGATTGAATCGTGTTCTTGAGCGTCTCCGCAACAAATTCCTGTCCGGCCAACGCGTCGAACGCCTGCGGTCTACGCCGTGTCGCTGTTACTTCGTATGCCATTTTTCACCCCAGTTCGGCAAGCTCTTCCCACCGAGCGTATTTTTTCTCAAGAGATTCCGACACAGATTTGTACTCGTCGCCGGCCTTTCTCGCCTCCTCAAAATCGGAAGACGCCATCTTTCCCTCAAGCTCAGTTTTCCTCTCTTCAAGTTCCATAATCTCGGTTTCAAGGCTTTCAAATTCCTTCTGCTCCTTGAACGAACGCTTCTTTTTCTTGGGGACGTCTTCGTTTTTTGCGGAGGCGGAAGACTTTTCGGGATTTTCGCTTTTTGGGATCTGCTTCCCAGTCTTTTCGCTTTCCGCCCCAGCCTTCGCCTTCTCGTCGAGATAGTCCAGGTACTCCGAGCATTTGCCCACGAAGCCCGACACGCTTCCGTCGTCCTCAAGGATGAACATGGTGTCTGCCACCTTGTCCAAGAAGTAGCGGTCGTGGCTCACGAGGAGGAGGCAGCCGCCGTAGCCGAGCAAAAACTCTTCGAGGATGTTCATCGTGAAGATGTCGAAGTCGTTCGTAGGCTCGTCGAGAATCAGGAAGTTCGGGTTGGAGATGAGCAGACGCACGAGGAAGACGCGCTTTCGCTCTCCGCCGCTCAAAGTCGAGAGCATGGAATGCTGGATTTTCCCCTCGAAGCCGAACCTCGTCAAAAAGAGGGACGCGCTCAGGACTTTGCCGTCGTTCATCTTTATGACATCCGCTCTTTCTTCTATATATTCAAGCACAGTCAGGCTCAAGTCCTCGAACACCGGGTTCTGCTGGTAGTAGCCGAAGAAAGTGTTCTCGCCCTTGACGATTTCGCCGGAGTCGGGCTGGAGGTTCCCGGTTATGATGTTCAGCAGCGTGGATTTTCCAGAGCCGTTGCCGCCGAAGATTCCGATTTTCTCGCCCTTGCTGAAAGTGTACGAGAAATCTTTCAGGACAGGGAACGACTTTTCAGAATCGCGCGCGTTCTCGGCGAAGCCCTTCTGGAAATTCTTGGAGATTCCGTGCAGCTCAAGGATTTTCCCGCCAAGCCGCCTTCCCGCAACCTCGAACTGGAAGCCCTTGTCCTTCGCGAATTTCTCGCGGTTGATGAGCTGCAAATCGTGCTGCATCCTCGCCTTCTGCTTGGTTCCGCGCGCGCACGGGCCACGCATGAGCCAGTCGCGCTCGAACCTGAGCACAGACTCGATTCTCCGCTCCGTGTTCTCCTCGATTTCCGCCTCGACCTCTTTTTTCTCAAGGTAGGTGGAATAGTTCCCCTGGTAGAGCTTGAGTTTTCCGCGCGCCAACTCGTAGATGTTGTTGCAGACCGCATCCAGAAAGTACCTGTCGTGCGTGACCATGAGGACGCACCTGTCGGTCTCGTGCAGGTAGTTCTGCAGCCAGTAGATTGTCTGAATGTCCAAGTGGTTCGTCGGCTCGTCCAAGAGAAGGAGCTTCGTGTCCTCCACGAGCACCTGCGCCAACGCGACCTTCTTCAGCATTCCGCCCGAAAGCGTCTTCATCTTGCGAGAAAGGTCGATGATTCCGAGGGTTCCCAGAATCGAGCGGATTTGCGCTTCGTAGTTCCAGAGATTTCCGTTGTCCATCTCAAGCGTCAACTTGTCGAACCGCTGCTGCTCGGACTCTGAAAGACCTGCCGCCATCTTCGAGCAGAATTCCTCGTACTCGTTTATCAATGCGAGTTTGGGGCTTTTGGACTTGAAGATGTGCTCTTTTATCGTGTCCTCGCCGTTGAAGGCAGGGTTCTGCGGAAGGTAGCTCACCCCGGCCGACTTGTTGATGACGACCTGCCCGTCGTCCGGGTTCAATGCGCCCGCGATGACGCTCAGGAGTGTGGACTTTCCGGTTCCGTTCCGGCCGATTATCGCGGCCTTGTCGCCCTCGTCCATGCCGAAGGTGACGCCGGAAAAAAGAGGGGCCTCGCGCCCCATCCTCGAAATGTTGTTAATGGAAAGAATGTTCATTTTTCTGTCTTTTCGCTCATGTCTGGAACTTTTATCTGCTCTGCCATCTCTCCCGCATTGTCAGCCATCCATTTCTGGATTCCGGCGACCACGTCCGCGTCGATGTCGTGCTCGACCCGGCAGGCGTTCTCCTCGGCCTGGTCCTCTGAAACGCCCGTGATTTTCTGCAGGAAAGCCGTCAAGAGCTTGTGCCGCCCGAAGATGTCCCTGGCGACCGCCATTCCCTTGTCGGTGAGCTTTATCATGTTGCCCATGGAGAATTCGATGTAGCCGTCCTTCTCCAAAAGATTCATCGCACGGCTCACGCTCGGTCTGGAAACGCCAAGTTTGTGGGCGATGTCCACGGAACGGACGAATCCGTTCTCAAGTTGCAAACGCAGGATAGCTTCAAGATAGTCTTCACCAGATTCGTACATTTTTCGTTCCTTTTTTTGTTGATTTTTTGTTGATTCCTCGGCAGATACGGAAGAATCCGTCTCAAATTCAAATAAACGCATGACACCAAATGACTGTTTTCGTTTGGTTTTCAGCTCAACACAAGTGTATCATAGATTTCGATTATTTTCTTTCAAAACCGTCATCCAGCGAAGGCTGGACGACAGGCAGCCCTATTTTCCAAGCTCGTCGGCCATGTCGAAACAGCGGTCGCCGAGTTTTTCGATTTGGCGCACGATGTCGAGATACAAAAGCTCGGCCTTTACGTCGGCTCCGCTTTCAAGACGCTTTCTCGCAACCTTCTTTAGCTCCTTGCGCTCCGCGTCGATTTGGTTCTCAAGTTCGCTGGCATAGTCGAACTGCTCCTTGGAAAGCTTCTGGATTTTCGACACGTTCTTGTAGATGAACTGCAGAAGCTGCCTCGAAAGCTCGAAATACGGAATCAGACGCTCCAAATCCTTCGGCCGGAACGGCATGTTCTTCTCGACAGTCTTCCTGATTTGCACCGCGATTGAAAGACATCCGTCCGCCATGCTCTCAAGCTCCTCGGAAATCAGCATCATGTGGGAGATGTTGGACTTCGACTCCTCCGATATGTTCAGGCTAGAGCAGCGCACGAGATACGGGGTGAGCTGCTCGTGCATCTGGTCGGTGTAGTCCTCCAAGCTCTCGATTTTCTCGAATTCCTCGCTGACGAACTTCTCCGCCTCGCCGTCCTTGAGCATCTTTATTCCAGTCTGAAGGCAGTCGAACATGTCCACCACCACGTCCACGAACGCCGAAATCTCTTTCTGGGCGTTGAAGACCATGGTTTCCGGAACGTCCTTCGCGGTCTTCTCGTTGAATTCGAACTTGTATTTCTTGACTTCCTGAACCTTGTCGTCCTTGATGATTTTTCTAGTGAATGTGGCGATTTGGTTGACGAACGGGATGAAAATCACGGTTCCAAGCATTTTGAAGCAGGTGTGGAGGGCCGCGATGTGGTAGATGATGTTGTCCTGCACAGTTCCCGGAACGATGATGTCGATGAGGGAAAGGAACGGCTTGAAAAGAATGAGGGCGACCACGCAGGTGGCGATGTTGAAAAGAACGTGGACGCATGCAGTCCGTTTTGCGTTCGCCTGCGCTCCCATGGCGGCCATTATGGAATCAATCGTGGAGCCGATTTCGCTTCCGATGACCATGGCGGCACCAAATTCCCAGAAGTCGGGGTTCTTCGCCGCGACGGTGAGTACGATGGCCGTCATCGCGGAGCTTGAATGAATCAAGGCGGTGAAGACGATTCCCACCAGAACGGCCAAAGCCAGACTGAACACGCCGTAGCCCTGGACCAGATGGATGAAGGACGTGAGACCAGTGCTGTCCTTGAAGAGACTGGAAAGCCAGTCGAGTCCGATGAAGAGCATTCCGAATCCCATTATGGCAATTCCGATGCCCTCTTTTTTTATTTTCTTGATTGAAAGAAGAATATATCCCAGACCAAAAAGCGGGATTGCGAACATTGAAATCTTGAAGTTGAAACCGAAGAAAGCGACTATCCAAGCCGTTATGGTGGTTCCTATGTTCGCGCCGAAAATGACTCCTATCGACTGTTCGAGCGTCAGGAGTCCCGCATTGACGAAAGACACCAGCATTACGGTGGTCGCGCCCGACGACTGTATTATCATCGTCAGGACACAACCTGTAAGAAGACCGACAAACCTGTTGCCGGTCACAATCGCCAGCGCGGCTTGAAGTTTTTGGCCCGCGCTCTTTTGAATTCCGTCGCTCATCAGCTTCATTCCGTAGAGAAGGAAACACAAGCTG
>CAMHLH010000102.1 GCA_946185925.1 uncultured Treponema sp. | reverse complement strand
AGCTTTGTGGAATACGACTCAATCGTCAAATCGTCATCGAAATACGCGGACGACTTGTAGTAGATGTCGACATGGGAAACGTAGATGTAGAAGCCCTCAGCCACAATCTGCTTGTAGTTGAAGCCAATCTGGTTCAGGAAGTCCATCCTTCCGTACTCCAGATAGTTCAGATAGACCGCGTTGTTGACGTGGCCGTACGAATCGCACTCGTAGGTGCGGACTTTGAATGTTGTTTTTGTCTTCATGCCGGAAATTATATCAGTTGATTCAAAACAGAAACGGGACAAAAGGAATGACGAAAATCCCCCTGTGGACGAATTCTGTCTGCCCACTCTTTTCAAGGATGCTCTTCCTGATTTTCTTGGCCACGGCGGCCGCCAGATAGAAAAGAATCCCGGACAGGGCGGCGAAAGCGGCCGCCACGAGATTCTTGTAGAAACCGCAGTAGACTGCCGTGTAGACTCCGAAGAAGATGTCGCCGACACCGAGTCCGCCCGCGGAAAAGACGCGGACGCAAAAGTACAGGAGTGCGCTCGTCGCGGCGGCAATCAGCAGATTCAACATCGAGTGCTGAAAAAAACGGGGATTGGCGGAATACCTGTGCAGCAGGTAAAGTTTTGCGGCTGTCAAAACCACAAAGCCGAGCAGGACAAACCTGAGGGGAATCAAAAGCTTCCTGACATCGGAATAGCAGGCCGGCAGAGCGAAAAACAGGTAGATGACAGTCTCAATCAGCAAGAAATCCGCAAAGCTCATCCAGCGCCTCACTCGTCGTCAAATACGACTTCCGATATGTTGTCGCCAGTCGAGAATTTCGTGAAGGAGAATGTGCTTCCGCTTGATTTCTTGTCGAGCGACTGAACTTCTTCGGCATGGGCGGCGAACGCGTACAATTCCTCTATCAAATCCGCCTCCGACTCTTCCCCGTCAGGAGAGACCACCTCAGGAACAGGTCTGGAGCTTTCTTCCGCAAAGACATTCTTGTCCCCGAATGTCAAATCGAGAGGATATGCGACGAAATCGCTCGCCACCTTGTCACCGACGGGATCATCGACATGTCTCTCTATCGAGCTGAAAATGAGAAGTTCCTTGAAATACGGGTCGTCATTGATGTTGTACGTCTTCTTTGATTTCTCCGAATCAAAATAAGAGATGTCGACATCCTCAAGCTCCTCAAGTTTCTCCTCATCCTCCTCGTCGACTTTTTCGGCAGGACTGAGCGGCACATACTCCTCTCTCGACTCCGCAGACTCAATCTCCTCAATTGGCTCGGCTTCTTCAACGGCTTCGGCTTCTTCAATTGACTCCGCTTCCTCAACAGCTTCGGCTTCTTCAATCGGCTCCGCTTCTTCAACCGCTTCGGCTTCTTCGACCGGCTCCGCTTCTTCGACCGGCTCCGCTTCTTCGACCGGCTCCGCTTCCTCGACCGCTTCTGCTTCTTCTACCGGCTCCGCTTCTTCAATCGGCTCCGCTTCTTCGACGGCTTCGGCTTCTTCAATCGGCTCGGCTTCCTCGACCGGCTCCGCTTTCTCTACTGCTTCGGCTTCCTCGACCGGCTCGGCATCTTCTACAGCTTCGGCATCTTCAACAGGCTCGGCCTCTTCAATCGGCTCTGCTTCTTCAACCGCTTCGGCCTCTTCAACAGGCTCGGCTTCTTCGACAGGCTCCGCTTCTTCAACAGGCTCCGCTTCCTCGACCGATTCGGCTTCTTCTATCGGCTCCGCTTCCTCGACCGGCTCCGCTTCCTCGACCGGCTCGACTTCTTCAACGACTTCGGCTTCTTCGACAGGCTCGGAGGCTTTTGTCTCATCGGCGGACTTGGGTTGCTCGGCAGGTGCAGATTCTTTTGAGAGGTCGGTTTTGAAGAAAGTTTGGGACGGCTCGGATTCTTCCGATGGGGCGACGTTGTTGACAGTCGCGTTTATCTGGAGCCTTCCGCTGCCGAGAACTTCCTGGAGAACGCGGCGGAGCTCCTCGGAATCCACTGAGGCGGAGACTTTTCCGTCCTTGCGCATTCCAAGTGCGGTGAAAATGTCGCTCCAGCTAGAGTCGAGCAGCTCGTCAATCTGGGCGGAATATTTCTTTCCGCGGCGGCCGAGGCTCCTCTTTATCTCTTCGTTTATTTCCTGCTTGCGGGACTCAAAATCAAGGCGGCGGCCGTTCTTCTCGTCCAGGCTTTCGAGGGATTCCGTCACGAACGCCAGCTGGAACTGCTTTATGCGCTTCCTGATGACGAGCATGTCGTCGTGGCGCAGGTTGAAGACCAAGTAGACTATGAGGAAGAGGGTCGTGAAGGTCAGGACGAGCAGCAGAATCCGCACTGTCTTGGAGAAATACATGATGTCCCTGTCGTAAATCCAAGCGGCGAACCCCAAATCGTCGCGGAAGCTCTTCTTGGAAAAGAGGATTTTCACGTCGTTGTATTTTTCAAAGTCCTTCGCGTTGGATGAGGAAGCGGCCACGGACTTCTTGGCATCCGGCAGCGACTTTTCAGTTTCCTGGACGGAAGAATCGCCGGAAGCATCCAGAGCCTCGGCGTCATCGAGTTTGTCCAGTTCGGAAGAAAGGTTTTGGGCGTCCAAAGCCCCCGACTCGACAATGCGCTCGTCTATCTCAGGGACAACATACCTCACGGAAAGATTGCGACCCTTCGTGTCGGAGTTGGACGCGGAGTCGATTTCCCACTGTTCAAGAATCAGGCTTCTGAGAGAGGTTCGACCTACGTTCGACAGACCGAAAACGAAGCCTCCGAAGCCGTCGAAATCAGTCATCAAAAAGCCGTAGCCGGTTATGTCTATCAGACCTTCCTCGAAAAGGAAGCGGCTGAAATCGCTTGGATCGCAGTAGAAGGCGATTGTGCCCGCATATTTTTCGGAAGAGTCGTGGAAGGGCATCGAATAGACGACGCGGTTGCGCTCCTCGTCGAGGTAGATTCTGTTGTGCCTCACAGAATTCTGGTTCGCCATGCGCACGTCGCCTATTTTTATGTCGACATAGCCGACTTCTGGATTCAACTTGGAAGAAACAAGGTCGGAATATTTCTTGTAAGTGGTCGAAGACGACGAGCGGCTCATCACATCCGACGAAAAAGAGCTGTAGAGGATGTTTATGCCGGAAGGGTCTATGATTCTGATTCCAATCAAGGCCCTGGTGCCCATCATGAGGTTCACACGGAGTTTCTCGCGTTTCTGCACGTCGGAATCATCAGGGCGCGACTCGACATAGGTCCTTACAGATTCGTCATCGACAAACGAACCGAACCTTTTAAAGAGGCTTTCAACATATCTTTCCTGGGCGTCCGAAATCTTGACCAGCCGCTCTTCAATGCCGTCTACGACCATTGGCTGATAGAATCTCGTTTCCACGAAATCGAAAAGACCCGCAAACGCCAAAACCGTAAAGACAGCGAAAAGAACGACGGAAATCAGAAGACTAGCGGCCGCTTTTTGTCCTGAAGTCAAACCCACTCCAACTTTTTCCGATAGTTTTACTTTTTATTCTCGGAAGAATTCCATTGGCTTTATATCAAATTCTTAAATTCTGCTAAGATGAATTTCGAGAAATTCAACGACCGTGGAGAATTTCCTGAGGAAAAAGAAATGATAGATTTGGAAGCTGAGAAAAACAAAAAAGTGACAGCACTTTTGATTGGAGCGCCGGGCGTGGACCTCGGCGAGCTGAAGGGGCTTGTGGACACACTTGGTCTGGAACCCCTGCGCGCGGTCTCCCTGACCAGAAGGGAGATTACGCCGGCCTATGGAATGGGCAAGGGCAAGGCGGAGGAGCTTTCCGCGCTCGCGGAGGAGATTGGCGCCGACGTAATAATATTCGACTTCGAGCTGGACCCGAGAAAGCAGCGGAACTGGGAGAAACTCGCGAAGAGGCCGGTCTTCGACAGACACGAAGTAATATTGAGGATTTTCGCAGCGCGCGCGCAGACCAAGGAGGCCGTTCTCCAGGTGCAGCTCGCCAGGCTCGAGTACTCGCTTCCCAGGCTCGCGCACAGCTACGGGGACATGGCGAGGCAGCGCGGCGGCAACTTCGGCTCGAAAGGCTCGGGAGAGACGCAGCTTGAGCTGGACACCCGCGAAATTCGGGAGAAGATACGGCTCGTCAAAAAGGATTTGCAGCAGGTCGTGAAGGACAGGGAAACGCAGCGAAAAAAGAGGGAGAGCGTGCCGATTCCTTCATGCGCCCTTGTCGGCTACACGAACGCGGGGAAATCGTCGCTCTTGAACGCGCTCACGGGGGCGGACGTCTTCATCGAGGACAAGCTCTTCGCGACTCTCGACCCGACGACAAGGAAACTACAGCTGCAGAACGGAGCGAACATTCTCCTGACCGACACCGTAGGATTCATCTCGAACCTGCCCCACTCCCTCGTGAACGCCTTCAAATCCACGCTCGAGGAAGCCGAGAGGGCGAACCTCATTCTTCTCGTGTTGGATTCCAGCGACGACAAAATCGAGTTCCAGTACCAGACGGTCACGAAAGTCCTAGAAGAAATCCACGCGGACAAATCACCCCGGCTGATTGTCCTCAACAAAATCGACAAGCTCATGGAAAGGGAGGACGCGGAAATCATCCTCGCGAAACTCAACTCACTTTTTCCGGAGAACATAAAAATCAGCGCGAAGACGAAGGAAGGATTCGACTCGCTCACGGAAGAAATCTGCGGGACTCTCATGGGGACGGAGCGCGACTACATCATTCCAGCCGAAAAATCGAACCTGCTGGCGGAGGCCAGAAAAACAGGCTTCATAATAGAAGAGAACTGGCTGGACGACGGAGTCCACGTCAAAATGAAGTCCGGCGGACTGTCGTCGAACGCGCGGCTGGCGGCCCTCATCGCGGAATACGAGCAGGCGGGGGAAGAAGATGGGGAGTAGATTCAACAGGTTTCTGGGCTTCGTCGTCTTCCTTCTGCTCGTCGCAATCATAGCATTGACGGCGGTCGCAGTCGTGAAGAACCACGCGGTCCCCGGAGTCGGACTCGAGAGGAAGCTAGAGCGGCCGGTGGACGCGTCGAAAGGAAAATTCGGAAAGGGCGTGCAGTACAATCTGATTGGGAAAATGTGGATTCAGCTCAAGGAAGGCAGCGACAAGAAAAAATCAACGCTCATAGTCTCCCCCTGGCTGGAATACAAGGAAGACAGGACCTTCTACGAGGAAATGGACAGGAAGCACGGACAAATCAAGTCGATAATCTCAGAATTTTTCTCCGCCCGGACGATGGACGAACTCCAGGCGATGGGAGACGAGACGATGAAAATGGAACTGACCGGAAAAATCAACGAGATACTCGTGATGGGAAAAATCGACAAGATACTTTTCAACGATTTTCAATTTCTGGTCGAATAAAACATGCAACAAAAGGCGAAAGGCCGTGTCTAAGAAAACCGAGGTAAAAAAATGGAAAATTCCACACCAGTTCTGCTTTCGCTCGTTCCGATAGTCGGAATGGGCATTGGGGGAGTCATCATCTTCTTCGCCCTCCTCTGGCACCACACGGAGACGAAACTCCGCATACAGACGGGCAACTACACGAAAATCAAATTCGACATGAAGACATACTCCCTCCTGATAGGGCTCCTTCTCACAGGACTCGGCAGCATCCTGACGATTTTCTTCACGCTTTTCGTACTTTTTTTCAACGGACCATTCCCTTCCCTGCTGGGGGGATTCATCCCTCTTTCGCTGGGCATCTGCCTGCTGATTTTCCACAAGGTCAACTATGGCGGAAAAAAAGAGAAAGACGACAAAAGTTAAGTGAAAGTGAATTTAGAAAGAATCGAACAGACAATCGCCGACACGAGGGACAGGCTGCTCGTAAAGGCGGTATTGAGCGGCGACGGGCGGTCCTTCGCCATCCTCTGCTCGCTCTACAGGAAGCGAATATCCGCGATGGGCAGGAGCTTCTTGAAGAACGAGGAGGACGCCGACGATTTCGTACAAAGCGTCATGGAGAAGACGTTCAAGAGCCTGCACCAATTCAAGGGAGAATCGAGTTTTTCGACATGGCTCACAAAAATCGCCTACAACACTGCGATAAACGCGGCGAACAGGCGCAAGGAATACGAACCAATCGCCAACGAGGAAGGCATAAAGTCAAGGACATTGACCCCCGAAGAGAACCAGATAAACGAGGCCACAAAGGAAGCCGTGCGCGAGGCCGTGAAGGAGCTTCCTGAAAAATACGGAATCTGCATCGAGCTTTATTTCTTCTACGACAACTCATACGAGGAGATTTGCTCGATAACGGGTCTGAACATGAACACTGTGAAGTCCCACATCTTCCGCGCGAAAAAAATATTGAGGGAAAAGCTCAAGGAATTTTATGGAAAATAGCAACGGAATTTTCATTGACGGAAAAATGAAAAGCGAACAGAAATGCGAGAAATTGATGGAAGAATACCTGATGCTCGACAAGAACCAGGTCGTCCCCCTGCATTTGACACTGCACTTGCTGTGCTGCAAAAAATGCAGGTCGGAGGTGCACTATCTTTCGCTCGCCGAAAAAATAGCCGCGAAGGAGCTGAAAGCCGATGCAGGGCTGAAATCCCCCGCCATAAAAGAAGAGGCCTCCAAAAACCCGATTTCAATGACGAAGTGGATTGTCGGAGGCGCACTCATGATGATTTTCTTGATGTTCTTCGGGGTGACGTCGAAGAACGCCACTCCGGAACTTCAAGTCCTTTTCTATATATTTTTCGCCGCGGCCGTCTGCGCCTACTGCGCAGTGTTCATAGCCACGAACCTCGATTTCTTCATAAAGAAGATAGACAGATTGAACATCGCCTGAAAAATCAGTACCAGAGCAGAGCCGGGTTCACGAGGGCACCGTTCTTGTATACCGTGAAATGCAAATGCGGACCCGTACTCAAGCCGGTGCTTCCAACGCGGCCGATTCTGGTCCCCTGGTCGACAACCTGGTTCCTCATGCAGAGAATCGCGCTCAAGTGTCCGTAGAGCGTCTTGTAGCCGGAATGGTGCTGGACAATCACGTAGTTTCCGTAAGTCGGGCTGTAGCCTGTGGAGGTGACCTTGCCGGCGAGGGCGGCATACACGGAAGTTCCGGTTGGACACGCCATGTCGATTCCAGTGTGATAAGAGCGCGCTCCAGAGAACGGACTCGACCTCCAGCCGAAGGTCGAGGAAATCCTGTATGCGGCCTTGATTGGCTTTCTGAACAAGTCGCCGTTGATTTCCTGCCTGGTCTCCCAATCCATCTCGGCGTCGGTCACGAACACGGTCGTCCCCGACGGCAGGGCCGCGTTCAAAGCCAGATGGTTGGCGGCCGCGACTTTAGAGGCGTCGACCTCGTACTTCTCTGCGATTTTCGCGACAGTCTCCGAAGAGCCGCCCGTCGTATAAAGGATTCCAGACATGGTCGGAATCTTCAAGTACTGGTCTATCTGCAGACCGCGGGCGTTGTTTATGTGGTTCAAGCTCAAGACCGAATCGGTGGTGATGCCGAATTTCTCGGCTATCGTGCCAGGAATATCGCCCTTCCTTACTCTGTATGTGAAATATGAAAGATTGTATTCATTGGAATTTGCCGGATAAACCAGCGAAGACGCGGTCTGGGAAGAAGAAGCCACGGCTTTTCCATCCTTGCCGGCCGGTGTCTCTATGAACACGGACGAAGCCGACGCCGAATCATCAAGGAGAGCGGCATCCTTCAGTTCCGACATTCTCGGAGATTCCCAACCGCCCTGTCCGTCCTCCCGAACAGGCAAATTGACGACCACGACAGTGCCGAGAATGAGCGCGGCACAAACACTAGCTGTCACCGACGTGCATTTCACGGCGGTCTTCATTGAAATTTTTTCGATAAGCCTCATGTTTTTTGGACATCCTTTATTTTTTTTTGATTCCGATCAGGTATGTCTCAAATGATTCGGACCTGCACGCGACGGGCTTGAAGCCCTTGGCCGTCGTGAAAATCTCCCTCATCATCTTGAGAAGGGCCTGCTGGTCGCCATTCTGGAAAATCTTCACGGCGAAGTTTCCTCCTGTCTTCAGCATCACCTGGGCATACCATATGGCCATCTTCACGAGCCCCTGAGAGCGGGCGGTGTCGACAACCCTGTTGCCAGTCGTAAGCGGCGCAGCATCGCAAACGACCAAATCGAAAGGGCCTTCGCCACGAATCCGGTCGACTATCGCTTTTTCGTTCAAGTCCCCCTGGATGAAAAACAAATTCTCCGCCCTCACATCCTTGGACAAAGGATTCAAGTCGCATGAGACGACCTTCCCGAGGTTCTGGGTCTCTGGATTGTCGGATGAGCCGAGATTCTTGAGCGTGCGCAAAAGAAAAGTAGTCCAACTTCCAGGAGCCGCACCCAAGTCAAGGACGGAATAACCTTTTTTGATCATTCCGAATTTTTCGTCAATTTCCTTGAGTTTGTACACACTTCTGGCTGGATACCCTTCAGAGAACGCTTTTCTCGACCAATAATCTGGTTTTTCGTAACTATTTCCCATATCAATAATTTCGGTGCAAGTTGATGGAATTTTGAATTTAGTTAATCAAATTTTCTTCATTTTGTATAGTAAATGGCCAAAAATCTTCGGCCGATAATTTAAGATAGACCCC
>CAMHLH010000101.1 GCA_946185925.1 uncultured Treponema sp. | reverse complement strand
GAGGAATTCCGTCCCCTGCTTGAAGAATCTTGTCAATTCCTGAACCCAGCCTGTCTGCGGGTATGTCTGGCAGTCGTTGTACTGCATTATGCTGTCGCCCAAACAAAGTATGCGCATTTTTTTTCTCCATTAAAAAGTATTTTTTTCACTCTACTGTCACGGATTTCGCGAGGTTTCTCGGCTTGTCGGGGTCGTTGCCTCGGAGAACCGAGCAGTAGTACGCGAAGAGCTGCGCCGGAATTATCGAAATCATGCTCTCCAGCGCAGAATCCGTCTCTGGAATCTGGACGACCTCGTCGCAGCTGCCGCCGAACGCGCCCGTGGCGTCCTGCGTGATGCACATCGTAACGGCGCCGCGCGTCTTCACTTCAACGATGTTCGAGACGAGCTTCTCGTAAAGCTCTGGCTCCGTCGCGATGGCGATGACGAGCGTGTCCTTGTCCACGAGAGCGATAGGGCCGTGCTTGAGTTCACCAGCCGAGAACGCCTCGCAGTGCATGTAGCTCACTTCCTTCAACTTGAGCGCGCTTTCGAGGGAACTTGCCGAGTCGAACTGGCGGCCGATGTAGAAAATCTTGGACTTGTTGAACTGCTTGGATGCGAATTTCTGGATTCCAGCCTGGTTGTCGAGTATCTTCTGGGCCTTCGAAGGAATCTGGACGAGCTCCGAAAGAAGCTTCCCGTACTCTTCACTGCCGAGCCTGCCTTTCTGGAAGCCGAATTTCATGGCGAGCATGTAGAGGCAGGCGAGCTGCGTCGTGTAGGCTTTTGTGGAGGCGACGGCGATTTCAGGGCCTGCGAGCGTGTAGATGACGAAATCGGCCTCGCGGCTGACAGTGGAGCCCACGCAGTTCGTTATGGCGATGACCTTGGCTCCGTATGATTTTGCCAGGCGCATGGCGGCCAGCGTGTCGGCGGTCTCTCCCGACTGGGAAACGACGATGAACACGTCGTCTTCGTTCAGAATCGGGTTCCTGTAGCGGAATTCGCTCGCCACATCCACAACGGTCGGAATCCTTGCGAATTTCTCGAAGGCGTACTTTCCCACCACGCCCGCATGGTAGGCGGTTCCGCAGGCCGTTATGACGATTCTCCGGGATTTTTCAATCATCGAGTTGAACTCTTCCGAGCCGATTTCGTTGTCGAAGCTGAGGTCGACAGGCTTCTTCTCTGAATCCGCCTGGTCGAAAACGAGATGCGCCCTGATTGTGTCCTCAATCGCTTTCGGCTGCTCGTAGATTTCCTTGAGCATGAAGTGGGCATATCCGCCTTTCTCCGCCGCGCTCAAATCCCAGTCCACATGGGTCGTGCCCCTGACGACCTTGTTGCCTTCAGAATCGAAAAGGTCCACGTGGTCGCCGTACAAGACCGCAAGCTCGTTCTGTTCGAGGAAGTAGACGTCGCGCGTGTATTCGAGGACGGCGGGAACGTCGGAGGCGATGAAGTTCTCGTCCTTGCCGACACCCACGATGAGGGGGCTTTCCTTCCTTGCCGCTATCACCCTGTCGGGATAGTCCTTGCAGACGACACCGAGAGCGTAGCTTCCCTCAAGGCGGTGCAGGGTCTCAAGCACAGACTTGAAGATGTTCTTCGTTTTTTCGTAGAAATGGTTTATGAGATGGGCGATGACTTCCGTGTCGGTCTGGCTTCTGAACACGACGCCCTCCGACTGCAGCCAAGTTTTGAGTTTGGCGTAGTTCTCGACGATTCCGTTGTGGACGACGACGATTGAGCCGCTCTCGTTCGTGTGGGGATGGGAGTTCAAGTCGCTCGGCTCTCCGTGGGTCGCCCACCTTGTGTGCCCGATTCCGATGTTGCCGCAGACGGCTTCCCCGCACTTTTCTATGAGGCGGCTGTCGAATTCATCTTCCTTCTCGCCGTCTTTTTTCTCCAGAAAGGCCTGGTCGACTATCTCGGCGGCTATTCTCTTTTCAAGGAAGCGGAGCGCGCCCTTCGATTTCTTTACGATTATTTCCTCTTTCGATTTTGAAAGAACAGCTATTCCAGCAGAATCATAGCCCCTGTACTCAAGTTTTTTCAGTCCGTTGATGAGGACGGGGGTGGCGTTCTTGCAACCTATGTATCCAACAATTCCACACATAATCAACCTCTTCTGAGGCAATTATGAATGATTTTTCGTTATTTACCAACACAGAAACGGCTGAAAATGGAGCCGAGAATGTCGTCGGGAGTGATTTCCCCGGTGACGGCACCCAACGCGTCCAAAGAATCCTCCAAATCCTGAACCACGGCATCCAGCGCGAAATCCTTCGTGAGTGAAAGAGCGTGGCGCACGGATTCCAGAGCCTCCTCCACGGAAACTTTCTGCCGCTCGCTTCCAAGCCCGGTCTGGTTCCTGTCGGTCTCAGCGGATTTCGACAACGCCGTTTTCACGAGAGAGCAGAGTTCAGCGATTCCCTCCCCCGTTTTTGAAGAAATCGAGACAGAATTTTCCACCCGGAGATTTTGAGCAGGATTTTCCGATACCGAATTTGTTGAATTTGCTGATTTTGTTGATTTTGTTGAAGACGATTCCGAATCGCTTTTTGTGAAAACGAGAATCAGCGGAACGGGAGGTTTCTTTTCTCCGTGGGCATTGATGAAAGCTGAATCCTCGTCCGTCAAGCCGACAGTGGAATCTACGAGATAGAGAATCAAGTCCGCCTCGGCAGACAAATCCTTCGTTATCTCAACGCCCCTAGCCTCTATCACGTCCTCGGTCTCGCGAAGTCCCGCGGTGTCGAAGAGCCGTGCCGGTATTCCGTCGAAGTCAATCCACGATTCGATGAAGTCGCGCGTGGTTCCCTCGATGTCGCTGACGATTGCCCTGTCCTCCTTCAAAAGCGAGTTGAAGAGCGACGATTTTCCGGCGTTCGTCTTTCCGCAGAGGACGACCCTCGCTCCGTCCTGATAGATTTTCTCGCTCTTCCACGAAGAAGCCAAGTCCGAAAGCGACTTCTCCGCCCGCCGAAGCTTCGTGTCGTCGAATGAATCGGCGATGTTCTCCTCGTCCTCCGGGTACTCGATTTCGACCTCGATGTCGGCGATTGTCTCTACGATGAGTTTTTTGACGGAATCGATTGTTCCATAAAGGTTTCCGGCAAGCCTGCCTGCCGCGTGGGAGCGGGAAGCGTCCGTCTTTGAGTCGATAATCTCCCGGACGGCCTCAGCCTTTGTCAAATCGGTCTTTCCGTTGATGTACGCCCTGAACGTGAACTCTCCGCGCTCCGCCTGCCTGAACCCGGAGCGGAGCAGCAGACTGTACACGGCCGTGACGACCGAAACTCCGCCGTGGCAGCTTATCTCAGCCATCTCTTCGCCCGTGAAACTTTTTGGCGCCTTGAAGACAGAGACCAGAACCTCGTCAATCCGCTCGTCTCCGTCTACAATCCAGCCGTAGACGATTGTGTTGCCACCGGCTTCGAGCAAAGCCTTCGGGCGCGAAAATATTTTCGCAAGCAGGGCTATGCACCCTCTGCCGGACGCACGGACGATTCCGAGCGCGCTTGGGGCGAGGGCGGTGGCGATTGCGGCAATCGGCTCCTCAGGTGTGTATCCAGTGTTGTCCATTTTTCCTCACGAACTCGGCAGCGTCAATTTCCTGATGTCGCTCAAAGAAGGGAACGGTCCCGTCTCCTCTTCCCTGTCGGACTTCTCGTTGGTCGCGCGGACGGCATCCCATCTTGAAATCGCCTCGCGGTCGGCCTCTTTTTGGTTCTGCACCATCTCTTCCGTCTTGACCTTGTTTCCGTTGAAGACCCGCTTTCCCCCGCTCAACGCAGGCTTCCTGTACTTCGGAGACGCCTCGAAAGACGGACCCGCATACAGTTTCGCGCCAACGTCCGGCGATATGTCGTCGTAGCGGCACGACTGGTTCCAGTACATGTAGCCGCTGTCCACTGAATCGCGAACTCCGTAAATCTGCTGGATGACGTAGTTCTGGTTGTAGTACTTCCTGTCGTAGCTCACGTTCAAGTAGAAAGCCTGCGCCCACGGACGGACGACAATCTTCTTTCTTCCAATCACAGTGTTCCTGTATGTTCCATAATAGTAGATTCTGTACGGACGCTCGGAGAAAGGCTCGTAGTTCGAGTCGCTCTGGCCGAAATGGCTCGGATAGAACATCGGGCAGACCACGTCGATGTACTCGGCGAACTGCTCCACATCCTGACCCGTGCGCGTTCCTGAGCGGTACCAGCCGTTCGCTCCGTAGATGTCAATTCCAATCGGCGCGTCGATGTTCTCGCGGGCGTAGCGCAGGAACGAAAGAAGCGCGCTTTCCTTGTCCATGCCAGGGCTCTTCCATCTGTAGGTGGCGTTTCCGAGGTTGCGCCCGTCAGTCGGGAAGCGGATGTAGTCGAACTGGATTTCGTCGAAGCCGCGGCTCACAAGCTCCTTCGCCACATGCACCAGGTACTCCCAGACCTCTGGAGAATACTCGTCGACCCAGTCCTCGTCGTAGTACTTCACGCTGCCGTCCTCGTTGTAGCCCTGGATTCCGCGCCAGGGAGCGTTCGTCGTCTTGTCCCAGACCGCGTACTGCTTCTGGTCGTAGCGAGAAAGGCTCCTGTCCTTGAACGAGACGATTCTTGCGACGAGATAGATTCCGGCGTTCTTCATTTTTGGGACGAAAGTGTCCAAATCCACGGCGTAGCTCTCGCTCACCTTGGCCTTCTTCTGCAGGAGCGGGTCCTTCGGCTTGAAGTGCAGGTAGCCGTAGTCGTCCTTCATGTCAACGACGATGGCGTTCAGCTTGTTGTTCTTGATGATGTTCTTGTACTTGTCGGCTCCGTCTATGACGATTTTGTGCGGCGGAACGTAGATTGCCTTCTTCTTGTCGATTTTGTCGGCGTACTTGTTGTCGTATGTCTCCGGATAGAGAAGCCACAATTCGCTCAAAGAGATTCCCTTGGAAGCGTCGGCCGCGTTCGGAAGCCATGCGGAATAGAGAGTGTCCTCGTCGTCGATTCTGCCAAAGAGCTTCTGCCACTCGCCAACTTCCGGCGGCACGAAATCGCTCTTCTTTGTGGAAGGATTGTAAGCCGCGATTTCGCCGGGACGTGAATAGAGAACCTTGCTTCCGTTCCAAAATAGGCCGTCAATCGTGTCGGCAGGCTCCGTTCCAGAATAGAGCTTCTCCGCCCTCTTCTTGCCCCAGTCGAACCTGTAGAGGCGGGGTATGAAAGTCTGCGAGACGAAGACTTCAGTGACCGGATAGCCGTCGCTTCCCTTGAAGACCACAGGCATTATGTCGGAGATTTCATCGGGGTACGAATATGTCTTTATGATTTCAAAACCCGCGCTCACGTCGTTCCATGCAGGCTTTCCGCCGCTTTTTTTCGGGTAGCAGTAGGAGAATCCGCAAATCGAATGCGACATGAAGACGACCAGGTCTGACTGCGGAGCCACGGCCGGGGTCACGACTTTTCCATCGGCATCCTTCACGGCGGGCTTTCCAGAA
Organism: uncultured Treponema sp.; assembly: GCA_946185925.1. Taxonomy (GTDB): domain Bacteria; phylum Spirochaetota; class Spirochaetia; order Treponematales; family Treponemataceae; genus Treponema_D. The sequence continues at coordinate 3,173 of CAMHLH010000101.1, read as the reverse complement.
TTCGGCTTGTTCATGTTGGCGACGGCGACAGACTTTATTCCGTTCGTCGTCTGGCTCATCTGTCCGATTGAAGACCACGAAAGTCCGGCGTCGTATGTTATGTAGACCGAATCCTTTGTGGCTGTGACAAGGATTTCAGGGTTCTCCGGGTGAATCGCCAAGTCCTTCAACTGGGCAGGCTGCTTTTCGAACGTCGTGTTCTTTCCGTCGTAGAGTTTTATCGTGAGAAAAGGAAGCCCCTCGTTCCTGAATTCGAATTTTTTGAGGTCGATGGAAGAGACGATTCCCTTGGAAGAAAGAAAGAACCACCTTGTTGCCTGTTTTCCGTCTTCCTCCGCAGTCTCCGATTTTATGATTTTCGAGACGGAACCGCCGCTCCAAAGGCTGTCAATTTTTCCGTCGTCGTAGATTTTTTGAATGCCGTTCTTGGTTCCAGCTATCATGAAAGAGCGTTCGGCTTTGTCCTTTTTTATCGCGGAAACTGATTGGGATGGGCTTTCCGGCATGTCCGAAGGATTTATTTCGCTGGAAGAACTGACTCCAGACTGAGTAGAAGCCAGGCAAGATGAAAATGTGCAAACTATTAGTAATGAAAAAAACGACAAAACACGCATATCAACAATATCGGAGACGGAGTTGAGATTCTTGAGAAGGGCGGCGGCGGGTTTTTAGGCAAAACTTTCCATATAAAGGCGCAAAATCTAAAATCGAGTCCTGAAAATTCCGATTCTCATAACATGAAGAAGAATTTTGAAAACCAGAAGAAGAATCAAAAAGCAGGAACAGGAAGAAACACAGAAAGCAATAAAAAGCAGAAAAACGAACAGAAGCCAGAAAAAAACGGCGTGAAAAAAAGCTCGCGCACAAAGAAGGCGGCTTTCATCGCGGCCGGTGTCCTGGTCGCGGCGACGGCGGCTTTTTCAGTGTACAAGGCAGTCCCGAAAGGCCCTTCCACGGTGGTCCTCTACGATTTGAACGAGAGAGAGGAAAAGGCAATCTCGGATTCAATCCGCAAGGTCGCGGACGAAAAGTCTGTGAGCATAGTGTCGCTCAAGAGCGACGCAAAGACCGACGAAAAGACAGCCGACAAGGAATTTGAGAAGGCAGTGAAGAAATCAGGCGCGTCGCTCGTCTTTGTGAAGTCGGGACTGAAGGCGGAAAAGGCTGTTTCGATGGCAAAGGACGGCTCGGAGCTGGCAGCAGGAACAATCAACATCGGGGAGATGACGACATCGATGAAGGGCGCCGTGAAGGCCGACAAGGAAGGCGTGAAGGCGGTTCCGACAATCTTCGACAACATGGAAATCGACATCGACATAGGCGCGCTGAGGAATTCCGGCCTGGCTGGAATCGCGACATGGGACGACATTGAGAAGCTCGCGGTCTTCCAGAAGTGGTATGTAGAAAACCCAATCGTGTTCGCGGGAAAGGACGCGGAACTGGCGCTGGACATCTTCGGAGCGTTGACGGAAGCGATGAGCGGAGCCGACGAGTACAAGAACGCGGTCGAGATAGTGAACTCGCATTCGGGCGCGGACTTCAACGCGGCCAGGGTCGCCCGCCTTTTGACGGAGAAAAGCGACTATCCGCTCTACAAGTCGGTTCTCTACCTGTCCAAGCTCTACAAGCAGGGGCTTCTGCATCCGAACACGTTCAACCTTGAGAAGAACGACGTGAAGGCTTTCGCGAAGGCCCGCATCGCCTCGATAATCTTCATGTCGCTGAACGACCACCGGACTTTCGACCCCAAAGTCATATCCCGCTTCACATCGATATACTTTCCGTCAGAATTTTCAGGCGAAAACCGAAAATTCACGGCCCCTGTCACATGCGCGGTTCCGCTAAAAAAGGATAAGGCAGTGAAATCCATCGTCGAGAGCCTTGTCACAACGGAAGAGCAGGAGCGGCTTTCCTTCTCCACGGGACTCGCACCCGTCCTCGCGCGCTGCCGCACGCCAGATCGGCAGTCGTCCGACGCCCGCCACTGGGTCGCCAGCACCGACACTCCCCTCTCCGGTCTGAGCGCGGACATAAACCTCACAAAACCGCAGCGCACGCAGCTCGTGAACGAACTCGCGGCGATTGTGACCCGGTAACAAAAACGCCCGCCTGCGCAGGGGAATTTTCCATGCGCGGGCGGGCTACAACGGTGAAGTCGTCGTTGCCGTTCAATTACTGTTTTTGTTCAAGCAAGATTTCCTCCGCAAGATAGTCATCACTTAAACAATGAAAATCACTGATGCCTTTGCTCATAAGCATGTAGGTGTTTGATTTGTAAAAAAGCTCCAAAGCTTTTTCTGCATCAATATTCGCTTTTTTAGCAAGCAAAGAAATTATGCGCGCATATTTCATCTGCAAAAGTGTTGAATCGGCTGTCATTTTTCAACTCCTTTTGCTTCGTAGCTAGATTCAAAGCGTAGAACTTTATCCATTACCTTTTGATTTACAAATTTTTCCAAGCGAAATAAAACGCTGCACCCATTTTTCAGCCTGAGTCTTCAAGTTCGTTGTATAAAAGCCATTTCCAAAATCCAGATTGTTACGGCCATAAGAAACAAGAGGTCTATCTACGATTACCGTTGAACCATGGTAAAGCTTCATGCAACAAGATTCCTTTCTTTTAGAACTGAAATAATTTCATCTACGATATATTGCTTACTCTGCGTATGCAGGGCTTCATAAGAAGGTATGAGATAAGAATGCAGCAGACCTGAAGAATTGAGAATCTGGAATAATTCAGAGCCAGTTTTGCCAAGCTCTTTTGCCACATTTTCAATGCAGAAAACTGAATACTCTATCTGTTTATCGCTCATGATTTTTCCTCCTCGTTCTCGTTTATCAAATTATAGCACACTTGAAAAAGAACAGCCCGCCACACGCAAAGGGAATTTTCCATGCAAGAGCGGGCTACTGTGATTTCGGCTTGCTTCGGCTTACCTCGAATTGCTTCGACTTCGCTCAGCAACCGAGGCAACCGACGCTCGGCAACCGACGCTCAACAACAGAAGTGAGAAAAGAGAGGCTACAGTCGAGGTGCTAAAGCATATCTCGCCACATACCTACGATTTTTGTTCGTGAGGGAAATTTTCGCTTGTAGATATTGCTCTTCATTGGCTGAAATCCATTCTTTTTATAAAACTCTATTACATTTGGATTATGTTCGACATCAGCAT
>CAMHLH010000100.1 GCA_946185925.1 uncultured Treponema sp. | reverse complement strand
GGAATCAGGGAAGGCCTTGGAGATTTTCCTTTCAAACGTGAAGACGCAGGGCGGAAATCCAGAAAAGCTCATGGACCAGGTCGGAAAGAGGCGCAGCCAGTTCAAGGCGGAAATCAGGGCGAAGCAGGACGGATACTTGACGCTCGACGCTTTCAAGACAGGACTTGCCGGAGTCTATCTTGGAGTCGGAAGAAACAAGTCTGACGACAAGGTGTGCGCGGACGCTGGAATCATCATGCACAAGAAGACCGGAGATGCCGTCAAGAAAGGAGAGTTGCTGCTCGAAGTATTCGGCAAGGACAGCGACTGCCTCGCCCCAGCCGTCAAGATGCTTGAGGAAGAGGCGATCGGCTATTCGAGCAAAGAGCTGGAAAAGAACGAACTGATTTTCAAGGTCATTGAATAGGACTCGGCGATGAACATTTGGAAAAAAAAGCCGATAACATCGAACGACGTAAATTCAATTTCCGACAAATTCAAAATCGACAAACTCACAGCGGCGATTCTCGCAAGAAGGGGAATCACAGATGGGAAGGAAATCGAATTCTTTCTTGAAGACAACGCAAGGTACATGCACAACCCATTCCTGTTCAACAACATGGAAGATGTGGTGGACAGGATTCTCCAGGCAAAGGACGAAGAGGAAAAGGTGCTCATCTTCGGGGACAGGGACGTCGACGGAATCACCTCGACGACCGTCCTCTACGATTATCTTTCTTCCATAGGAATTGACGTGAGGACCCGGCTGCCGCACGGAACGGATCCGTATGGATTGAACCTGCAGGCCATCGACGACTTTGAAAAAGACTACGGCAGCCTCATAATAACCGTTGACTGCGGAATCTCGAACGTGAAGGAAATCGCCTATGCCGCGGAAAAAGGCATGGACGTAATCGTGCTCGACCACCACAATCCACCGGAACTGCTTCCAGAACCGGCCATAATAATCGACCCTAAATGCGAGGACTCCGGCTATCCGTTCAAGGACATATCGGGCTGCGCTGTCGCGTACAAGGTCGTGACTGCCCTCAGGTTCGCCATGAGCGACTTGTACAAGAACGAGGTGGCGCTTTTGACCGTCAGGAAGAGCGAGAACCAGAATGGCGCTGTCGCAATCGACATCATGAAGACTGTCAACCTGGTGGAGAAATCGTCGATAACGGAGGAAGTGCTGCCTGGCACATCCATTTCCGATACGAGGCTTCCAAGCTATTTGAGGGGACAGCAGATTTTCGTGTGGGACGAAAAAAAGACGAAGAAAGCCCTTTTGGATATTTTCGGGAACGGAACAGAATTCAACTGCTACGATTTCAGAAATTCGGTGAAGGAATTCTGGCCTTCTTTTGGAGAGGCTGACTTGGACACATTGAGAAAAAAATCCAAGATAGCCGTCTACAATCCAGACTTCGACTCAGAGCTAAAGGCTTTCTTCAACATATTCGTCACCTACCACGACACATACATCGCGAAGAAATTTCCGGGCAACGCGAAATCGAACGAAAGGGATTTGCAGCTGGTCGCCCTGGCGGCGCTGGCGGACATAATGCCCTTGAAGAACGAGAACAGAATCTTCGTCAGGCGCGGAATCGAATCGATGAACAGAGGCAAGGCGCGAGAGGGGCTGCTCGAACTATTGGCCGCGCAGAACATGCTGGAGAGAAAAATCACCAGCACCGACCTTTCATGGAACATAAATCCAGTCTTGAACGCCACGGGAAGGCTTGGACAGCCGGAGGTCGGGCTCGGCGTCTTTTTGACGGGAGACATGGACAAGAGGAGGGAGATAATAAACGAAGTCCTCGCCATGAACGAAAAAAGAAAGCAGTTCGGAATGGACGCATGGGAAATCGGGAACCCGAAAGCCAAGGAGTCGATAGAAAAGCACGGGGGCAAGCTCTGTGTCATACTCGACGAAAGAATCAACAGGGGTGTTTCGGGAACGCTGGCGGCGAAGCTTGTGCAGACCTACAACGTACCGTCCATGGCGATGACCGTGGTCGACAACACCGTGATAGGCTCGATGCGGAGCTGCAGAGGCTTCGACGTGACGGTCTTCCTGGACGCTGTCGACGAAGAGGGAACCGTCGAGACGGAAGGGGGCCGCACCCCGCTTTTCATAAGCCACGGAGGCCACAACTACGCGGCGGGCTTCAGTTTCGAAAAAAGCAGGCTGCCTGATTTTGAGCGGGCGTTGGAAAAGCTCGTGCCGTCGATAAAACTTTCAGACGGAGACGGGGAAGCCATCGACATAGACGCAGAGCTGACCGGCAGGGAACTGACTCCGGACATTTTGGACTTGATTGACAGGTTCGAGCCTTACGGGGAAGCGAACAGGGAACTCGTCTTCTTGAGCAGGGGGATGAAGGTCGAAGACTACCTGATAATGGGCAAGGAAAGCCAGCACCTGAAACTCACCCTCAACACGGGTAAAAACAAGTGGCCGGCGATTTTCTGGGGAGGAGCGGAGAACATCCACAAGGAATTCGACAAGGGCGACTGCATCGACATCATCTACACAATCGAGCGGAACACCTACAACGGCAACACGACCCCACAGATGAAACTCATGAAGGCATGGAGAAGCGTATGAGGAGGGCCAGGCTTCTTTGCTCGATTATTGCGGCTTTCGCGCTGGTCCTTGCAGCAGAGGCGGAAAAGTACGAAGTCGAATCGGACAAGTACAATTTGACGCTCCACTACAACAGGCTCACGCTTCCGGGCGATGCCGTCTTCGTGAGGGCGGCTCTCTCAACAAAGGACAAATTCCTGAAAGATTCACCCATCGGCACGTCCGGCAGAATCCAGATTTTCAAAGGGGCCACCAAAGATTTCGACGTCGGTAGCAGGCCCGAAAAAGACCTCGGCCATGCAGATTTCTACCAGATAGCCTCGTCCTCCAAGCAGAACGACGAATCGCAGCTGGACAGAAAAAGCATCCGCAGGCTGAGAAAACTGCCGAAAGAGGAGACGGTCCTGGCCGGAGTCCCCCTCTCGTCTTATTTCAAGGCGGGAGAATACACTCTGGTCGTGACGCTCAATCCATTCGGAGGTAAGCAGGACGTTCTGACGCTCCCCCTTGTCGTGAACGAAAAGGAATTCGTAAAAGAGACGCTGCAGCTCGACGCGAGAAACACTTCGATAAAGACGAACGACTCGAACGAAAGATGGCTGCAGATAAAGAAGCTCAACGGAATCCTAGATAGCAAAAGCGAAGACGGCGTCTACGACCTCGGACCGTACGAAGCTCCCACGACTTCCACCAGAAGGACATCTTTCTTCGCAGACAGAAGAATTTACGCCTACACGAACGGGAAATCTTCGACGAGCCTGCACTACGGAATCGACTACGGCATAAAGACAGGCAGCGAAATCCGCGCCTGCGCCGGAGGAAAAGTCGTCATGGCCGAGACCAGAATCACGACCGGCTGGAGCACCGTCATAGAGCACCTGCCGGGACTCTACAGTCTCTACTACCACCAGAGCAAGGTGAACGTAAAGGTTGGCGACATCGTGAAGAAAGGGGACTTGATTGGCTACTCAGGGGCGACGGGCTTGGCGACAGGCCCACACCTGCACTGGGAGATGAGGCTGAACATGGAGGCCGTAAGCCCGGACTTCTTTCTTGGAGACTTCACATTCGAACAAGCTCAAGAGAGCCGTCAGAACTAGAGACCACCTCGTAGACAACTCCTCCCTGCAGATCCGTGAGGTTCATGGTGCGGATTTTGGAATATCGCGACTGGAATTTTTTCGACTGAAAATCCGCGAAGACCGCGAAGGCGTTCACAGCGGATTTCTTTTTTTTGGGCGCATGGGAAGAAACGAAGGCGCACTCGCCGCCGTCCATGTAGTAGCGTGTCAAATCCAGCCCCTTGCTCACGAGAACCCGCCCGGACGGCAGATAGCGGCCGGAATACAGGCGGATTGGGAAATACATGGTCTTGCCGCCGAATTCCGCGCTTGAGAAATCCACATAGAGCGACTGGTTGGACCATGACCTGTCGATTATGGCGAATTCCCTGCCGGCAGTGTTCACAAGGGAAATGTGGGCGCTCAAGGATTCAGGGCTTCTTCCGTACAGCATCACCCTCATGATGACGACATCCTTGAATTCAGGAATGTCGGCGGCAGCGAAAAAGCACCTTGCGAAAATGAAAAAATGGAACGACGCAAAACCGAAAAGAATCAGAAGAAGAACAAAAGACACAAACCGGATTACAACCGTGGATTTCTTCATTTCACCCATAAGCAGTCTCTAGTCCATGAGTTTGAGGAATTCTTCCTCGTTTATTATCGAAACACCGTATTTCGCAGCCTTCTGGTTCTTCGACGAGCCGGAGGAAGTGTCGTTCGTCACAAGATAGGTCAAATCCTTCGTGACCGAAGACTTGCAGCTGCCTCCGTTCTCCTTCACAAGAGCCTCCGCGTCAGCTCGCTTCATGGTCTTTAGTTCGCCAGTGAAGCAGAATGATGAGCCGGAAAGTTTTCCCTCCGCTCCACCCGTGATTTCTACGAGTCTTCCATCGAGCAGCTTGAGCATCTCGTCCTTGTTGTCCAAAAGGCCGTTGACCATCGTCTCCGCCATTATCTCGGCGAACCCGTAAACGGCGGCGAAGTCCGCGGCGGATGCGTCGAAGAGCTTTTGAAGGCTGTTGTAGCCGGCATCCACGAGTTTCTGAACAACCGTCTCCCCGATTCCCTCTATGTCGAAACCGGCTACAAAAACCGCGAGGGACATCTTCCTGTGCTTCTGAATGGATTCGAGAACCTTCTTCGCACCAAGAGAATCCTTCTTTTTTTCGAGGGAATCAGCATCCAGAAAGTAAGGCGCAAGGGTATCCAAATCAAGCGAGTACAAATCGGAAATCGACTGGACGCGCTTGTCCGCGAAGAGGGAACGGATGAGGGTGTCGCCGAAATCCCGGATGTCCACGACGGAAATCCACTTCTGCAGCTGGTGGAGAATGCGCTTTGGGCAGGCCTTGCTCGGACAGTAGAGGCGGCTGCCGTCGTCAACAAGGTCGCTTCCACAGGCGGAGCATTTTTTCGGAAGTGTGATTTCCCTTGTCTCCCCATCGTAGTCGGAGACGATGCCCATTATCTTCGGGATTATCTCCCCCCTCTTCACGACTATGACCTTGCTTCCGATTTTCACTCCGAGTTTCCTCATCGTGTCGGGATTCGCGAGGCTGGCCCTCTTCACGGTCGTTCCGTTCAGCTGAACCTCGTCAAAGATTCCCACAGGGGTGTAGGTCGCCCCGGACTCGCTCCACTCGACATCGCGGAGGATTGTCGTGGCCTCCTCAAGGTTGAACTTGAACGCGATTTGCCTGTCCGGCCTAGCCCTTCTAGCATCCTCAAGGTCGATTTTCCGCTCCTTCACGACCAGACCGTCAATGTCGTACTCAAGCCCGGAGCGTCTCGAATCAACATCGGCCCTGTAGTCTATGACTTCCTGGGGGCTTTTCTTTATGACGAGAGGAACCACATTGAAGCCGCATTTTCCGAGCCAGTCTATCTTACCCTCCTCGTCGGAGAAAGGCGGCTCCCCATCAGTGCAAAGAGCGTCGTATGTTATGAGTTTGAGGTTCTCGGAGCCGCCGCCATCCTTCCTCTTCATGAGGCCGTTGGCGGCGTTCCTGCAGTTGGCCTTGTCGGAATATAAGCGGTCGTGGACATCGTGGGTCATTATGACTTCGCCGCGGACCGCTCCTGTGAAGCCGATTTTCACTCCGTCGGAGTCGAAGAGAGCGGCCGGAACCCCGTCCATCTTCCTCGCGTTGCCGGTTATGTCGTCGCCGACTTCGCCGTCCCCACGTGTTATGGCGCGGACGAGGATTCCACCGTCGTACTGAAGCTCAAGAGAGGCCCCGTCAAGCTTGAACTCAACCAGATATTCATCGTAGTCGTGAGTCTCGGCCCACTTGAGGAATTCCTCGGGATTCGAGGCCTTCTCCTGGCTGCCCATCATCATCCTGTGCTTCGCTTTTGGAAAGGAGCCATCAAAAGAATCCTTGCCGTCCGCTCCGACTTTCTTGAAGAGGGCGTTTTCCGGATCCAACGACCTAAGCTCGTCCCAAAGCTTGTCGAATTCGAAATCGGAAATCTCGGCCTCGCCGTTGTAGTATGAGTCCTGGTACTTTTTGACCAGTTTTGAAAGCTCGCCTATGCGCTTTGCCTTGTCGAGTTCGTCGTCGCCAAAGAGAAAATCCATATTCCCCCCTACACTCTCTCAAACATGATTTCAGAAATCACCCTGTTCGCATCCACGCCCTTCTGCTCGAACCTCGTCTCCGGCCTCCATTCCTGGTGTGGTGCGAAGGCTTCGAACTTGTTCCTCAAGCCCTCGGTCTGCTTAAGCTCGTCAAGGGCGAACTCCGCGTATGGCAGCCAGTCCGTCACGAAATAAAGATAGCCCGACTGCTTGAGCTTCGAAGCGAGCAGGTTCGTCCTGGGTCTCTGCACGAGGCGGCGTTTGTGGTGCCGTTTTTTCGGCCACGGGTCCGCGAAGAAAATATGGAATGCGGAGACGCTTCCGTCGGGAATCATGTCGGCCAGCACTTCCATCGCGTCGTGCTCGATTATGCGGATGTTCTTCAAGCCGCGCTCCCTTATCTCGCCAAGGAGTTTTCCGATTCCAGGCTTATGGACTTCGATTCCGAGATAGTTTATGTCAGGATTGTTCTCTGCGATTATGGCAGTGGCCTTACCCATGCCGAAACCGATTTCCACGACGACAGGATTGTCGTTCCCGAATATTTTTTTGAAGTCGAGAAGAGAAGACTCCCCTTCACCCTTGCAGTACGGAACTCCGTAGACAGGAAGGAGACTCTCGTAGTCCCTGCGCTCAAGATTCGTGAAATGCCCCGCGCGGATTACGAAAGTGTGGACTTCCCTCCTGATTGTCGGTTTTTCATTGTTTTCGTTTGCGTTTTCGTTTGCGATGGTCTCGCCGTCCATGTTTTTCTCCTGAAAATAAATGTTTTGTGAACTTCAAAATCACTTTTCTATTTTTGAGACAGGCATCAGGCACACAATTTTGTAATCGTCGCTGAAGTAGACCGTGCGCGTGTAGGCCGCGGCCTTGTAGTCCTTCAAAATGCCAGCGTCGTCCTTCCAAGTGGATTTTTTCTTTCCGATGTAGATTATCATGTTAAATTCGTTGTAGACAACGATATTTTCCATTACGTTGCCGAGTTCACTCCGTATTTCCGAGGATTTTATGGAAAAAAGCTCCTCCCTGTAGTCGAGCCGGAAAGACGTCTCCGTTTCCTGCCCGGCGGCGTCGGTATAGACGATTTTGTACAGCCCCTTCTTGAACGGAGACGAATCGGCGGTGGAAAGACTCTCCGCGAAAATGTATTCCTGGTTGTCCATCGTCACGATTTTCGGGTCCGAAACCTTCCACTCAAGTTTCAGCGGGTCCTCAAGGCTTTTCACTGTGAAATTGTCGGTCCTGCGGTTGTCGCTGTTAGTGCGGACGAAAAGGGCGAAGCGGGCGGCGGGGACGTTCTGCTCGTCCTTGTAGTCGAGAATCACAGACGGAATGGCCTTCGCCAATGAAGGCGTGCTGTCGGCGCATGAAAAAATCACCGATGGAAAAGCCGCCGCAAAAAAGCAGGCAGTTCCACCGATGATTTTCGAAAGAAATATAGATTTGTCCAATTTCATTCAATAGTAATAAACGAATTAGAAGTTGAAAATCAAGTTGATGACCGTCAAATCAGAAATCTGGTTCACGATGGACTCGAACCTGACACCGACCTTCTTGCACGAATCGTCGAGGTACGAGAAGTACATCATGCCGAGGTCGCCGCCCTCCTCTCCGTCCGGAAGCTCCCTGTAGAAATCGACAATCGTCTTTTTCTTGGTGTCCGTTGACATCTTGTCGGCGATGTTGTCCTTCATCTGCTGGAATTCGTTGTTCTGGTTGTAGAGAGTTATCTGCAGACGGCCCTGCTTTCCAATCGCCGTGGAGCCGCCGCCCATCTTCCACTGGAGGGTTACGAGCTTGTGCTGCCTCTTCAGCTCGGTGAAGAGCTTCTCGCGGATTTCCGGGTCGAAGAGGATTGAATTTGTGTCCTCAAGGCCGTCGTACATCAACTTCGCCTCCTTCTTGAGGTTGTCGTTCTCGTTGTTGGCGACAAGCTCCATTATCAGAAGCGAAATGTCATCGGCGATTCTGGACTTCTCCATGTACTCCTGAAGAAGGCGCCTGATTGCCACGTTGATTTTTTCGGAGCCTTCCTTTTGGAAGAAGAGGACTATCACATACCAGTTCATCAAACTGAGCCTGTTGAGGAATTTCTCCGACATGAGCAGGTATATGTTGCGCTCCTCCGGCGAGAACGTCTTGTTGGCCACGATTGCCTTCCACACCGGGTCGAGAATCGCCTTCTTGGCGAGCGAAACCTTGGCAGTGCTCTTCGCGAGTATCGGACGGAGCTTGGAGTCCGGAATCCTGGTCGTCTCGTCAATCAGGTTCCTCGGATGGCTCCTGTTGTATTTCAAAACGCAGTCGCACTTCACAATCTCGGAATAGAGGGCGCGGTCGAACTGCTTGTACATGAGAGAGAAGACTATCATCTTCGACAAGTCCATAACATCCTGACGGACCGACACGAATTCCGACATTGATATTTCCATCTTGGAAATGTAATCCACCATTATCATGTTCTGAATCGACTGAGGCTTGAAAGGATTTACAGAAATTCCAACCTCCTCCATGTCGTCAGCAAGC
>CAMHLH010000099.1 GCA_946185925.1 uncultured Treponema sp. | reverse complement strand
TGACAAGAGGTACAAGCCATGAAAGAGGAATCTACGAAAACGACAAACAAGACAAAGAAGCTGGTAATGCAAATTCTGTCGCTTATAGCGGCGGCGTTCGCCCTGCTCTTCACGGTTCTCATCTATCTTCTGGTTTCAAAAGTCAGAAGCACCATGACTGAAGTCTACACCGACTACACGACGAAAATCGCCACCAGCGGAGCGGACGAGATTTCAAGATGGGTGGACATCTACCTGAACGACATGAGGATTTTCACCTCGGCGGATGTCGTGAAGACGAAGGACGACGGCCAGATTGTGGAATGGCTGACCACGCACCAGAATTTGAAGAACGAGGACATGGACTATGTGTTCTACTGCGGAATGGACGGAACGGCCCATCTGGAGGGCGGAAAGACTTTCAACGCGAAGGACACCGACATGTACAGGGCGGTTTTCGACTTCAAGGCCGTGACGAACGTCTCAAAGCCCTACAGGTCGATTCTTGACGGCAGCGGAATCTTCTATGTTACGAGGACAGTCTACAACGAGACCTGGGACCCCATCGGCTTCTTTTCGGGGGCGGTCTCGATGAGGACGCTGGAGGACATCGCGAACAGCATATCGGTCGGAAAGACCAGCTACGCATTCATCATCGACAGGGACGGAACCGTGATGGCCCACCCGGACAAGTCGAAGATAATGAACGACAACCTTGCGAAAAGCGGCGCGCTCAAGGGCTTGGCCGACTACATCTTCTCGGAGGAACTCGGAAGCACAATCTACCCGCACAATGGAAAGGACAGGCTCGCCGCGTTCAGCTCCATAATCGGAACGAGCTGGTTCCTTGCGGTGTCGATTGAGAACGGCGAGGTCATGATGCTCGCCAACAGGATGAGGCTCGGCATGATTGTGCTGGTCCTGATAATCGGAGACCTGCTCCTCCTCATAACGGCCATAGCGATAACGAGGGCAATCAAGCCGCTGAAGAAGGTCAACAAGTCAATCGACGTGATTGCGAGCGGAGAAGCGGACCTCACAAGGCAAATCGAAGTGACCACGAACAACGAAATCGGCACGCTGGTAGGAGGCTTCAACAAGTTCGTGGAAAAGCTCAGGAGCATAATCGGGAACATAAAGGACTCGAAGACGCTTCTGAAGGAATCAGAGGGACAACTGCAGGAGAGCATATCGGAGACAGCCGGAGCGATAACGGAAATTCTCGCGAACATCGACAGCGTGGGAAACCAGATAAGGGGACAGGCGTCATCTGTTTCCCAGACGGCATCGGCGGTGACGGAGATTGCCCGGAACATAGAGTCGCTTGAGAAGATGATTCAGGTCCAGTCGAGCGGAGTCGTTCAGGCATCGTCCGCCGTGGAGGAAATGATGGGCAACATACGCTCGGTGAACGATTCCATGGACAAGATGGCCGGGGAATTCCAGAGCCTCTCAAGAGACGCCCAGTCCGGAAGGGAGAAGCAGAACGCAGTGAACGAATGCGTGGAGGAAATCAAGCAGCAGTCGGCGATGCTCGGAGAGGCGAACAAGGTCATTGCCAGCATCGCAAGCCAGACCAACATGCTGGCAATGAACGCAGCAATCGAGGCGGCCCACGCGGGTTCGGCAGGCCGCGGCTTTGCGGTCGTGGCGGATGAAATCAGGAAGCTCTCGGAGACGTCGACTCTCCAGTCAAAGACCATCCACGACCAGGTCAGCATGATAATGTCGTCGATAGACAACGTAGCAAACGCGTCAAGGGAATCGGACATATCGTTCACTTCGGTTTCCGACAAAATCGAGGGGACCAACAGCCTGGTCCAGCAGATAAAATCGGCGATGGAAGAGCAGCTCGAAGGTTCCAAGCAGATTTTCGACGCCCTCAGGGACATGAACAGCAGCACGGCAGAGGTCAGGACGGCATCGAGGGAGATGTCGGAAGGCAACAAGTCGATTCTGGACGAGATAAACAACCTCCAGATTGCCACAGACCAGATAAACGAGAGCATGAACCAGATGAGCATCGGAGCGGAAGACATAAACAGGACCAGTTCAGCCCTCTCCGACCTGTCGGTCGAAATGAAGGAAGTCGTAGCCAAAATCGGCCACGAAATCGACAAGTTCAAGATTTGAAAAAGCCCCTATCTTGCGGCCCGGTATTCCCTCGGAGACACGCCCTCTGTTTTCTTGAAGATGAAGCTGAAGTAATGGGGGTCGTTGAAGCCGACTTCGTAGGCGATGTCGGCGCTTTTCTTGTCCGTCGTGGCGAGCAGCTTCTTCGCGCGGTCGATGCGGACATGGGTCAGGTACTCGATGAAAGTGACTCCGCAGTCCTGCCTGAAAACTGTGCTGAAATGGTTGGGGCTCAATGCGACCGCCTCCGCCACGCTCTTCAGGCAGATGTCAGGGCTGGCGGCGTTCTGTTCGATATAGCGCTTGGCGCAGAGAATCACATCGGCGCTGCCCTGCATGTGTTCGTTGCGGTATGCAATCAGTTTTTTCAGGACAACGCGCACTTCGCGGATGAAGACGTCCTCGCTCTCCACTGCCCTGTCCACAAACGAATGGCTCAGAATTTCGGGCATCACCTCCTTCACGTCGCCGCCGGCGCATTCAATGACTTTTGAAACGGCCATGATTACGTCGACCAGCAAGTAGGACGCTATCACGGAAAAGTGCGCGCGGTTCTCGCCGAGCAGGTTGATGTATTCGCAGACGATTTGGTCGATTTCGCTCTCGTCGGCGTATTGGAGGCGGTCCACGAGCGGGTCGTTCTCCTGGAGGACTATGGAGCCGTCGGAACCGTGCTTAAGGTCTCCTTGGCTCAAGATGCGGTTCGTGCCCGTAAAGCGGCTTTCTTTCAGTATGCCCCTCGCCGCGCTGAAGGATTCGGGAAGCTCTTCCTTGTTCGGAACCACAGTGCCTATTGCGGTCACGACAGTGACTCCGTTCGCGCTCAATTCGTGCTGGACCATGTTGGCGAACGCGAAGCTCCGCTCTTCCGCGCTCTCATGCTTTGAGCCCTTTATGATTGCGGCGAAACTCGCGGGCGAAAGCATGAAGACCATGCAGTTCGCCTCGTGGGTCTCCAGCGTCAAGGCGGCGGTCTGCGCGGTGAGCAGGGCATCCTTGTTCTCGCCCTCGGAATGAAGTTCGCTTATCGTGCAGGCGTAGAAGGCGGAATCGAACAGGACTCCATGCTCAAGAGCCAACGTGCTGAAGGTCTCGGCCTTTTCGGTGCCGTAGACGACATCGGCAAGCAGGCTCGCGCGGGCAAGGGATGCGACCGACTCCAGCTTGGCTTTGGCGCGCGGCAGGTCGAGCAAGTTCGAGCGGGCCATGTCCAAAGACCGCGCCACTTTTTCAAGGCTTGCGGTCACTTCCTCAAGCGTGAAGGGCTTCAGGATGTAGTCCTCAACGCCTATCGAGATGGCGCGCTTGGCATAGTCGAATTCATCGTGGCCGGAAAGTATTATTATGCGGAGCCACGGCTGAATCTTCTTCGCGCACTTTGAAAGCTCCAGCCCGTCCATGAAGGGCATTCGGATGTCCGTAATCAAAATGTCAGGCTTTATGTCCTGTATCATGGAAAGGGCGATTTCACCGTCCTCGGCCTCTCCGGCGAACGTAAAGCCGTTGGCTTCCCAGTCCAGCTTGTTCCTGAGCCCCTCGCGCACGATTATCTCATCATCGACAATAAAAACACTGTACATTGACCTACCTCTCGAATTTTTCCGTCACTCTCGTCCACCACGCAAATCAATCAATTCCACTTTCGATTTTTCTCGGTATCGTGAAAGACACTTCCGTGCCCTCTCCGTGAACGCTCTGGATTTCCAGGCGGACTTGGTCTCCGTAGTAGAGCGAAAGCCGCTTGTTCACGTTGTAGAGACCGTACGCGGCGGAAAGCTTCTCCGCCCCAGCCTCGCCGTTGATTTCAGAGAGGACTTTCGCCAGCCTGTCGCTCTCAAAGCCGATTCCGTTGTCCTTCACCGTGAAGCGGATTCCGTTGTCCTCCACGCACCTAGCAGTGATGCTCACGGTTCCACGCCCCCGCTTGTTCTTTATGCCGTGGTAGATTGCGTTCTCCACGAGCGGCTGCAAAAGCAGTTTGAGAATCGGCACGCCCTCAATGCCAGAATCTGTCTCAACCGTGTAGTCGAGGATGTTGGCGTAGCGGATTTTTTGAATCGTGAGGTAGCTCTCCACATGCTCGATTTCCTCGGCGACCGTAATCCATTCGTGCCCCCGGCTCAGGGAAATGCGGAAGAACTGGGAGAAGGCCTTCGTCACCCTGACGACCTCCTCGATTTCCCCGGCCTCCGAAAGCCAGATTATCGTGTCGAACGTGTTGTAGAGGAAATGCGGGGTAATCTGCGCCTGCAACGCCTTCATCTCGGCCTTCTGCAAATCCCTCTGCTCCCGGATATTCTCGTCGATGAGGTTCTGCAGCTTCTCCGCCATTATGTCAAGGTTCATGGCGAGCGGCTCCAGCTCCTCGACCTTTGGGGGAAGCGAGCGCGCCGCAAGGTCTCCGCCAGCGATGCGGTTCGAGAGCTTGGACATGTCGCTTATGGAAGAAGCGATTCTGTGGGTGACGTTGTGCAGTGTCAGCATGGCGGTCACCAGAATCAAGAGGCAAATCGCTATCTGAATCATGGTCAGGAAGACGAAGGAATGCCTGATTCTAGTGTTGGAGACGCTCGCGTTCTCGACTTCCGCCACAATGAAGTCCTGCATTATGTCGTACAAAAGGGAAGCCACGCTCCTGATGTCCTCCATGGCGGCCTCGTTCTCGGCCACGGTCGAGCCGTTCTGCATCTGAATTTCAAGGGCGTCCACATAGTAGCGGAGGGTGTTCTCGGTGCGGGATGCGACATCGAGCAGGCCTCGGCTTTTGCTTTCCGGGGAGACGTCCATGTTGGAGATTCCCGTCCGGATTTTCCGAAGCAGGACATACTGGCTTCCCTCGTTGAAGTTCTTCTGCCCGGAAACTATGCTCCAGATTTCGTCCACAAGCTCCTGCTTGGCGATTGTCCCAAGTTCCGTCGCCTCGCTCACGTTGCTGATGATTGTGTCGTACCATTTTGTGTGCAGCCTCGCCACAAGAATCGAATAGGTAATCGGAATCAGCATCACGAATGTTATGAGAAGGTAGGATTTCTCAAGGCTCTTTCTGATGTTCTTCTTGCTCATGTTCAGCCAGCCTAGTATCCGCGGGGAGGAAGCTCGCTCAAGTCGTCGCCCTCGGAAAAGACCATCTCGTCGATGTGGGTCAAGTGCGGAACGCTTTTTCCGGATGCGAGGAGTTTGGCGCATTCCATTATCTTCCGCCCCATGTTCGGGGTGCATTCCACAACGCAGTTGATTTCAGAATTCTTGAGGGCGTCTATCGCCTCCTGCTGCGCGTCGAAACTCACGATTGTGATGTCCTTGCCCGCCGCGATGTTGTGCTTCCGAAGCACTTCGATGAAGCCCAGGGTCATGCCGTCGTTCGCCGAAAACAGAATGTCCACAGGCTTTCCACCGACCGTCAGCCCCTCCCCGCCTTCCTTCAGCAAATTCTCCGCGATTTCGCGCCCCCGGCTCCGCATGAAATTCCCCTGCACGCTCTCAAGCACGCAGAAGCGGCCGTCTTTGTCAATCAACTCGTGGAAGCCCCTTATTCGGTCGTCGCTTGCGGAAGAGCCGTCGGTACCGCGAATCTCAAGGATATTGAGAGTCCTGTTCGCTGCTGGAAAAGTTGATGAGGAATTTGAATCGGCATCCTTGATTGAATCATCCGCCTTTTTTGAGTCATCCGCATCGTCAATCTTTTCTGAATATTTTTCCTGCAGGAACCGGGCAGCCTTGCGTCCCTCCTCCATGCTGTCGGTGCCGATGTAGGCGGCGTACAGGCTTTCGTCGGATGTGCGAATCTTTCTGTCGCAGACAATCACGGGAATACCGGCTTTCTTCGCCTCCCGAAGAACAGTGTCCCAGCCGTCCTGCACAATCGGAACGAAAGCGATTACGTCCACCCGGTACGCGATGAACGAGCGTATCGCCTTGATTTGGTTCTCCTGTTTCTGCTCCGCATTGGAAAACAAAAGCTGGATTCCGGCCTCGTCCGCCGCCACCCTGATGTTTTTGGAATGGTAAGTCCTCCAGGCACTTTCCGCTCCAATCTGGGAAAAACCGACCAAGAGAGGACTCGACGCGCTTGTGTTTTGATTCTTCTTTGCGCAAGAAATAGTTGATATAGAAAGGAAGACAGAAAAAAGCGCACAAACTGCGCACGCAAACGAAGGACGAAAAAACTTTTTCAACATAAAAAAATTATAGCTCAAGGCCGAGCAGGGAGCAAACGAAAAGCGCCCTGCCCAGTCTCGACCTCAAGCGGGTAATCTTCTACCGTTTCTTTCTGTTCTTGATGATGACGAACACGCTCTGCAGAACGATGAAGAAGCAGAGGATTATCGAAAGCACAATCTTGTTCCACCAGGAAGAAAGAGTTCCCTGGCAGCGAATCAAGGTCTCGATAGTCGCCTTTATCAGAACGCCGAAGAAAGTGCCGGCGACAGTTCCGACACCGCCCGTGAGCATGGTGCCTCCGATGACGGCGGAAGCAATCGCCTCCATCTCAAAGCCGCGCGCCTGCTCGACGAAGCCTGATGTTGTGTTCAAACAGAAGACCACGCCAGCGAGGGAAGCCAGGAAGCCGTCCGTCACATAGGCGATGAATTTCGTGCGCTTCACGTTGATTCCCATCAAGAGCGCGCTCTGCTCGCTGCCTCCCACCGCGAACAAGTTGCGGCCGAACCTGGTGTATTTCAAAACGTACCAGATGACCACCACAGCGATAATCGCAATCACCACGTTCGGATGGATGAACGGATACATGCGGACACCGCGCTTGTTCACCGTGGAGCCGAGCAGGATGTTGATGTTGGCGTTGGCGATTTTGAGGAAGAACTCGTTCGCCTTGATTGCAATCTGCTCTGAACTGATGATGGCGGTCAAGCCGCGGCACATGAAGAGGCCCGCGAGGGTGACTATGAACGGCTGCAGTTCCATGTAGCTGATGAGCCAGCCCTGGAACGCGCCGAAAAAGATTCCGAAGAGAAGCACGAGCACGACCGCAACTCCCGCGCTCATGTGCATCCGCTCCATCGAGAACGAAAGCATCATGCAGACGAGCCCAACGACAGAGCCCACCGAAATGTCGATTCCGCCGGCAATCATGACGAGCGTCATGCCGGACGCCGCCACCAAGAGGCCCGCGTTGTCGATGAGCATGTTCAGGAAAGTCTGCATTCTGCCGAATCCCTGCTCATGGTAGACGATGACGCCCGCGAGGTACATCACGACGAACAAGCAAATCGTAAAGAACAGCAGGAAATTGGAACTGTCAAGCCGCTTCTTCTTCAAAGCCGCAAGGCTTGTCTTTATGTCAATCATTTTACGCCTCCTGAGACCCCTGACTTCTGGTTTTTGATTTTGAGCGCCGCCATTGCCCTGTATTTGGCGAACGCAGGCGACTGGAAAAGGACAATCAGGATGACGACAACAGCCTTGTAGATTGGAAGCTGGTCGGCAGACACGCCGATTGCGTAGAGGCTTGTCGTGAGTGCCTGAATCGTAATCGCTCCGATTATCGAACCGGCCATGTTGAATTTTCCACCGCCGAGGCTGTTGCCTCCCAAGGCCACCGCGAGAATCGCGTCCATCTCAAGGTTCAGGCCGATGTTGTTCGCGTCGCTCGAATAGATGCGGCTGGAGGCAATCAAGCCCGCCACGCCGGAGCTTAGCCCGCAGAAGAGGTAGCAGCAGAAGACCACCAGCACAGAGTTGATTCCGACGAGACGACCAGCCTTCGGGTTGATTCCGACAGTCTGAATGTAGGTGGAGAAGGCGGTCTTCTTGAGGAAGAGCTGCGTCAAAAGCACGAAGGCGATGACGATGAAAATCGGTGTCGGAATGACGCAGCCGGGAATGAAGCCTCCAATCCACTTGAACGACTCCTGGCGCACATAGAGGATTACGCCGGTGGCATGCTTCACCGGGTCGGAAGAAATGAGCTGGGCGATTCCGCGGCCTGCCGTGAAGAGGATGAGGGTCGCGACCATCGGCTGTATGTTGAAGCGCGCGACCAAAAGCCCGTTGAACGCTCCGCAGGCGACACCGCCCAACAAGCCGATGAAAATCGCGAGGGCCGGGAACATCGCATAGCCATCGTAGCTTCCGCCCAGCAAGCGCACGATGATTGCGCCAGAAACCGCCATCACAGCACCCACGGAAATGTCGGTACCGCGGGAGGAAGCCACGACCAAAGTCATGCCCACGGCGAGGATGATGAGCTCGCACGAGCGGTTCAAAATATCGATTATGAAGCCGTAGAGGACTCCGTTGTTGATTGAAACCTTGAAGAAATTCGGCGTGATAATCACGTTCACAATCAGCATGACAATCAACGCGGTTATCGGAAGGAGAAGCTGGTTGTGCTTCAGCCGACTCAAGAACTTTTCTTTATTGTTGTCCATTTTTTTCTCCTCCAGCAATCGCCGCCATCACGTCGGCCTGCGTCAGGTTGTCGTTCACAAGCTCTCCGACCTTCGCACCGTCGCGGAGCACGCACAGGCGGTTCACAGTCCTGAGCATCTCGTCGATTTCAGAACTGATGAAGACTACAGTCATGCCCTCCTGGGCAAGCTTGATGACGAGCTTCTGGATTTCGGTCTTGGTTCCGACATCGATTCCGCGTGTCGGCTCGTCCAAAATCAAAAAGTCCGGG
>CAMHLH010000098.1 GCA_946185925.1 uncultured Treponema sp. | reverse complement strand
TAGACAGGGAGAGAATCGAAGGCAAATATTCATACAAGAAATCGGCGGAGACAATCATAGAAGCCTTCAGGCGACACCAAAAAGAGAACTAAAATTTTGGATTGAGAATTGAAAAAAGGAGACGGACAATGGGAAAAAGGGAAAAATCGAAATTTCGCAAATACATCAACAAGAACTTCTGGAAAACAAGCTCCTTCACATCGGGATTAGCACTGATGATTTCGGACTGTCTGATGGTCATGCTCTCGATTGGAATCTCGTTCTTCATAATCAACTTCATAAACCACCACTGGATAAATTTCCGCTCGTTCTACACATACGGAATCTACCTGCCACCGATGATAGCGGTCTTCTACGCGGCGGGCCTCTATCCGGGTCTGGTGCTTCCCCCGGAGGACGAAGTGAAGAAGTTCACAATCTGCTCGTTCTTCGTGTTCGTCGGCATCGCGCTGTCCATAACGGTCGAAGAGGCCGACGACAAATGGCCGCTCGTAATCGCACTGATACTTTCGACGCCGTTCGCCGCCATTCTGCTTCCATCGGGAAGGGAATTCGCAAGGCACCAGCTTGGAAAAAGGAAGTGGTACGGAGTTCCGGCCGTAATCTACATAACAGGGAACAGCGGTGACACCATAATCGAACGCCTTTTGAAGAGGCCAGATTTCGGATACAAGCCCGCCCTCATAATCGACAGCGCGGCCACGGAGCAGTATGAAAGGAACGGGCTTCTCGCCTACCCGCCCTCGGACGTAATCTTCAACGAGATAAAAGCGGAGGGAATCAAGGTCGCCATAATCTGCGACTACGAAGAGGACACCACGGAGATAAACTCGTACTACCGCTACACAATCCAGATTCCCCGGTTCCAGGACACGAACACGATATCGATGAACGTCAGGGACTTCGGCGGTATTCTGGGCTTCTCGTCGACCCACAATCTCACGAAAGGGTTCAGCCTACTCTTGAAAAGGCTCATGGACTTCTCGCTGCTGTTGGTTTCCGCTCCCGTCACGATTCCGCTCACGATAGTCGTCTCGATTCTGGTCAAGCTCACCAGCAAAGGCCCAATTTTCTACGGCCACAAAAGAATAGGAATGGACGGCCGGGAATTCAAATGCTGGAAATTCAGGTCGATGGTAGTGGATGCGGACAAGCAGCTGGAAAAAATCCTTGCGGAGAACCCGGAAATGCGCGCCGAATGGGAGAAGGACAGGAAATTCACGAACGACCCGCGCGTCACTAAAATCGGAAAAATTCTCAGACGCACGAGCATCGACGAGATTCCCCAGTTCTTCAACGTGCTTGTGGGAGAGATGAGCTTCATAGGCCCGCGCCCTGTCACGGAGCCGGAACTCGAAAAATACGGGAAGAAGCGTGATTTCATTCTCTCGGTTCAGCCGGGATTGAGCGGCATGTGGCAGATTTCAGGAAGAAGCGACACGGGATACGAAGAGAGAATCACACTCGACTCCTACTACATACAGAACTGGTCGGTATGGCTCGACATGTGGATAATCATCAAGACCGTCTACGTCGTCCTCAGGGGCAAGGGCGCGTATTGATGGGGAAAAAACTTTTCGCGGCAATCACATTCCTCGCAATTCTTTCCACATTCACAGAAGGAGAGCGCTTCAGGATATCCAAAATAGAATACGAACTTGAAAAGACCAGGCAGTCAGCCGTGGAAAGGAAGATTCCGATTTCGACAAAGCGGACGTTCGCATCAAAAGAGGAACTCGACAGCTACATCGAAGACCTGAAGGTCAGACTCCAAAATGAAAGAGTCTTCCAAGAGACGAGCGTGGAATACGAGATTGAAGAAGCGGATGAAGACGCGGACGAAAGCGAAGAAGAGCCGACAAGGCTTGTTACCGTCAAAGTGAAGGCGACAGACTCCAAATCCATGCTGATTCTCCCCTACCCGAAATACTCTTCAAGCGACGGATTCAGCGCGAAAATCAAAATGAAGGACGCGAATTTCTTCGGCACCATGAGCGCACTTTCAGCGGAGGCCTATTTCTCGATGAAGAGCGACGAAGAAAACGGCGAAGAAACGCAAAAGGCAATCGGCTTTGAATTCGAATACGACTTTCCATTCCAAGCAGGCCCCTTCAACGCAAGCTGGAACAACGACTATGCGGCCGAGTACACAATCGACACGAAAGAAATGGAATTCAACACGAAGACGGGCCTCACATTCGAGCTGCCGTTCGACACATACTCGTTCGTTCTGGATGTCTCCCAGGGCATCGCAAGGGACCTGGACTACGAACGCTACGATGACGAACTTTACCTTTCTACAGACGCGAACCTTTCAATGCCAATAAAAGTCTCGGAAATTGACAACTGGGGCGACATAAAGTGGAAGCCATACATAGACTTAATGTCGAACTACGAATACGACGGAGAAATCGACAGCGAAAACATCGACCTCTCAAGCCCTCTGCTCACGTTCGGGCACGAAGTTTCGACAAAGAGAGTGGACTGGCATGGAAATTTCAGGAACGGACTTTCAGCGAAGACGGGACAGGCAATATCCTACAACTTTCAAAAGAGCGAATACGACCCGAAAATATACGCGGAAGTGGAAGCCTTCAAATCCGCAAAGTACATCGGACTATACTCAAGGCTCTACGCGTTCGCGAGCTTCGGCCGGTACGAAAAAATTGGAGAGAGAATAAGGGGCGCAATCGACGAGCAAAAATACAAGGACTCGGCGGACATGGCGCTGAAAGTGCCGTCGGCGGTCGTCCTGAACGTGGATGTTCCCGTGCACATCGTCACGACCGACTGGAACAGCTGGACTCAGGCTATTTTCGGGCAGGATTCTTGGCTTGCGCGCCACACAGCCTGGTTCAGCTATTTCGACTTCGAGATGCAGATTTCTCCGTTCATCGACATCGCTCTCACGAAGAACGCAGCGACAGGAAGCACGTTCGCATTGAAGGACGGCTGGTACACAGGAGGAATAGAGGTGCTGGTCTTTCCAAAAAAATGGAGGAGCGTGGTCGTCAGGGGAAGCATTGGATTCGATCTTGGAAGGAAGCTGCTGAACAAAGTCGCAGACAGCAGTTTCGACGAAAGCTGGCGAAAGGACGTGTCCGAAAAGGAAATCTACATAGGGCTCGGACTTTTTTATTGATGAACGCTATTGATATCGATGGGCGGCGACAACGACTATTGAAATGCATGAACGGTTGAGCTCCAGGGAATCCCGCTTGGCTGATTGTTTTTCTCTGTCTGCCCTCATTCGGCACGGAAAAACAACCAGCTGTGAAAAATCATTTCAGCTTCGATGAAGCCTCTGCCTGCCAATACGCATCCGGCATGGACGACTTGATTTTCTCAAAGAAGCTATCGGAAAGGACAGTGTTTCCGCTCTCGCGGACGCGGTCAGCCATCTGGAACATCAGTTCCCAGACGTGGTTCGACTCGCACCACTCCATTATGTCGTCGTACTTTCCGCATTTCTCCAGGAAATTCGCATACGTCGTATACGAATAGCTCGTGTCGCGCTCGCAGATGGTCTCATAAATGTGGGTGAAAGCCTCGATGGAACCGAGAGCCGAAGCCATAAGCGCGGACTTCAAATCACCGTTCTTGTAATGGAAATTGCCGTACTCATAGAGGGCCTCAAGGGAATTCTTGGAATCCGCCCTGAAAATCAGGAAAAAACGGTCGGCGTTCTCGGACTTTGGAGCTGTCAAGATTCTCATGAAAGCGTTCTGAAAAGTCTTGTTCTTGAAATTGGCATCAGAATCCAAAATCAGTATCAAGGCCTCCTCGTAGTTCTTGAAATTTCCTTCCTCGCGGGCGAGATTGACCATGGCGTAAAGGATGTCGTAGTGCATGTCTGGAATCTCAAGGAATTCACGCTCGACCCTGGCCTTTTCAAAAAAATTGTAGGCTGTGCGGAACTCTCCTTCAAGCTGGTAGATTTTTCCAATGAGGAAATCAGCCTCTGGATAGACAGCCTTCGCCTTGACCCAGGAAACTAGTTCTGAAACTGAATTATGATAGAAAGACTCGCCGTTCAGCCTTATGTACCGTTCTATTATGGCCACGGCCTCGTTTTCGTCCCTCTCGCGGAGAATGTTCAAAACATCGCTGAAGAAGTCTCCAACCCGTCGGACCGCCAAAGGAGAAAGGGCGCTTTCAAGGATGTAGCTCTCCCACTCTATCTCGGCTTTGCGTGAAGCTTTTGCCTTGTTGGCGAGGTTCAGGGCCTCGCCGTATTTTGCGGAGTCATAGGCGACCTGCGCATTCTCAAGAACCCTCCACGAGACATTCATGCTGTCAGGGTGATTCGGAACCGTCGCAGAGAACGCAAGTGAAAAAGCGAACGAAAAAGCGCAAGCGAAAAATGTTTTCCTAATATTCATAAAGACATCAATTCCTTTCTGAATTCATTATCGGCATCTTTCATGTCGATTGTTCGGACTATTTTTCCCTTCTTGAAGATGATGGCCTTGCTTCCGGCACCTGCGATTCCGATGTCGGCGTGCTTGCCCTCACCAGGTCCGTTGACGACGCAGCCCATGACCGCCACAGTGATGTCCTTCTTCATCGAAAGAAGCTCGTTCTGCCACCTGTCCATGAAACCGTGAACGTCGAAGCCGAGCCGGCCGCAACGTGGGCAGGACACCAATTTCACACCGCCGGATCTCTTTCCGCACTCGCGGAGAATTTCAAGGCCGGTGATTACCTCGTTCTCAGGGCTGGAGGAAAGCGAAACCCTTATCGTGGAGCCGATTCCCTCGTTCAAAAGATGGGAAAAAGCCAAAGTAGACTTCACGACACCCGTAATCAGCGGTCCCGCCTCCGTCACACCGACATGCAGCGGAATGTCGAATCTCGACGCGAAATCCTCGTTCGCCTCGATTGTCTCCTCCACTGAAGAAGCCTTCATGCTCACGACGAACTGGTCGAATTTCAACTCCTCGAAAACGGAACACTCGCGCGCGGCGGTCTCGCTCAACGCCACAGCCCTGCTCAATTCCCCCTTCTCGACCCGCTCCTCCAAATCCTTGGGAAGGCTTCCCGTGTTCACGCCGATTCTTATCGCGACGCCCTTTTCACGGCAGCCGTTCACGACGGCCTCGACCCGCTCCCGCGCGCCGATGTTGCCCGGATTGATTCTGATTGCGCCCACAGGCCCCTCAAGGCACTTGAGAGCAAGCCTATAGTCAAAATGGATGTCGGCCACGAGAGGCATGCTCGTAGCCTTGCAAATCTCTATGAAACTTTCCGCGCTCTGCATGTCCGGAACCGCGAACCGGATTATGTCGCAGCCGAGCATTTTCAACTCGGCGATTTTGTTCCGAATCGATTCCAGATGCGCAGGATTTTCCTTCACGTCAAGAATCGACTCCTTCCACATTGTTTGTATTGTCACGGGACTATCCCCGCCGATTCCTATCCGCTCGACATTTCCGTTTCCACCGATGAAAACTTCCCTAGGTTTGTAGAATTTCATACCGCTTCCTTGAATCAAAAAAAATTGGAGATTCCCCGTCCCGCCCGGAAAAGCAAATTTTGGACAGAACATCTCCATAATGAGAAAAAGTATAGCACAAACTGCAAGACAAAAAAAATCGCCCGCGAAAAACGCGGACGACCGACCGTCAATTATGGAAGCCCCCGGCAAAAAAAGTGGGAGCCTCCACGAGGATTCAAAAACTACTTAGGCAATCATTCCGAATACCATCGCGAACAAAGCGACAGTTTCGCAAAGACCGACGACCATGATGTAGTTGGAGAATCCTTTTCCTGTCTCTCCGAGAGCGTCAGAACCAGCGGCACCTGCCTTTCCTTGAGCGATTGCAGAGAAGCACATCGCCAAACCGGCGGCGATTCCCAAGCCGAGGGCCATCGCAGGAGAGAGGGCTCCACTGGCGACCTTTCCCTTCATTGAGTTCATCAAGAGGAATCCGTAGATTGTCTGTGTCAAAGGGGCTCCGGCGAAAACCGTCAAGATGAAAGGAGCCGGCTTGTTAGCCAAGAAGCAGCGTTTCCAAGCTCCAATCGCACCCTGTCCAGCGGCACCGATTCCGATAGCAGAACCGATAGCGGCAATACCCATAACAAGACCAGCACCAAGCATTCCAAAATCCATAATTTTTCTCCTTTTGACCCGCACCCAAGCAGGACGGGCCAATATATTTTATTTTTTGAATACGAACCAGTGATTCTTCGATTACAGCATCGAATTATTTCTCACTGAACGGCTCGTATTTGAAACCTGACCAAGACATTCCCAAGTGGTTTGAGAATTCCAAAGTATTCAAGCGAACACCGTGAACGATGACCGAAAGCAAGTTCAAAATCATGTTCAAACCGTGCCCGAAGACGAGCAGCACGATGACGAGGATGAAGAAAATCGCGTGGACAACCACGGTCGACGCCTCACCTCCGACAATGCCGGCCGCCATCGTATTGACGGTTCCACTGATTGCGGCACCCGCCAAACCGACCGCCCAAAGACGAATGTATGAAACGATATCCGAGAAGACGTTGACGACACCAAGCAACACCGAGATGATGTTCTTCACGCTCTCCAATATCGACGCACCGACGCTTCCGTCATAGTTCGCGAAGACGAAACTGAACAGGAATCCGACACCGACAAGCGCCAAAGATATTGTTCCCCACGGAAGACCGTAGACGTCCCCGCCAACCAACGGGAAGATACCGCTGTTGACTACCATCGAAAGAACGACCCAATACATTCCGACAAGTTCTATGAGAGAACCGAACTCTCCGAGAGCCTTCAGACTCTGCTTTCTGTAGTTCTTGTCGAACGCATAACGCCCGATACCCTTCAGGTGCGCCACACACAACTGCAACAGAGCCAGTGTGAAGCAGAATATCTGGAGGTTGTTTGCCGTAGTCAAAGTGCCGTTTGAAGCGTCGTTCGTCCAGAACGGCAGCCACTCGACTCCCTCGTATGCGTTGGAAAGAGGCGCGACGGAAATCGTCTTGAAGAAGTCCGGCAGCAAGTCCGGCGAAATACCGAACCAAGTGCAGGTGACAGCCCCCCAGACCATCGTCGCGACACCGAGCAGCAGCACAAGGCTGAGCATCGGCGACGCCTTTTTTCCACTAGATGCGCCCTTCAAGATTGCGAACAGAGCGCCGAGCGTGACGAGCGCTCCATAACCGCCGTCTCCAAAAATCATTCCGAAGAAGATTGTGAAGAAAGCGAGGAACCACCCGGAAATGTCGTACTCGCGGTAACCAGGAACAGTGCCCAGGAAGTCCGTGAGCGGATAAATCAAGCTTACGACCTTGTTGTTCTTCAACTTTGTCGGAACTGCATCGTCCTCGCCCGGATCCGAAATACCGTAAGCCCATTTCTGAGTCTTTGCGGCCTTTTCGAAATCCGCCATCGAGTCGACAGGCACGAAACCTGTAAGCCAAGCCAAAGGAACGGAAGAAGAAACCTTTTCGGAAACCACTTCACCATTCTCAGACTCGACCTTGCCCTCGTATCCCATTCCACTGTAGAGATTCTCAAGCTCAATGTCCTTCGCGATGACCGAAATAGAATCCTTCATAGAAGAAAGATATTTCGCATCAGACCGAAGTTCGTTGTCGATTTCCGCGATGCGCTTTTTGCTCGCGGCGACAGACTCTGCAAGCTCCTTTGTCGAACAACGCGGAAGCACAACCTGGTACGCCTCCGCAGGAAGCCCCTCAGGACGCTCATTGGCAGAAAGCGGAGTCTCCGACACAAGGACGAACCTTGTCTGGGACTTGTCCTTGCCGACAAGCACGGTGCGGACGTTGTCGCCAACCAACTGATACTTGTCCGACGGAATTTCAAACATCGAAAGATAGATGTTCTTCTTCTGCAAATCGGCAAAATCAGCAGGAACAACCTCGCCCCACTTAGAAAGCCTTTCAAGTTCGACAGAATCGGCCGTGATTTTGTCGAAGCAGGACTTCTTCTCTTCAACAAGGGCAAGGACAGACTTCGCGACCTCGACCGCCTTTTCGCGGTCGATTCGAACAGCGTCGCCCTTCGACTTCTTGTCGAGCTTAATTTCCTCAAGAACGCTTATCGCCTTCTCCATCTGAGTGTTCTGGGCCTTGTACGAAGCAAGCGCATCGCTTGAGCCTTGAACTTCCTCGACATGGAGGACACCAAGCTTTCTCAAAGACTTGAGGGCCTCTTTTCTTTCATTCTGCAGAACAATCAAAGAAACTTTTTTCATCTGCACAATCATTATTCAGCCCCCTTTTCAGAATTTTCAGCGGCAGCCTGAGCCTCAGCGGCAGCCCTGTTGCGCGCGTCGATTTTCTTCTTGGAGATTTTCGAACGGACAACTTCGCTGACCTGCTGGTCGCCAAGGTACACTGAAATTTTTTTAATATTCGCTTTCGCCTCAGGAATCTTAACCTTCTCAAAAAGGTTGACGCGCTGCGATGTAGTGCGAAGCTCCTGAGAAAGCAGCCTTACCTGCTCATCAAGAACACTGGCTTCCAAATCCAAAGAAAGAGCCTTCTCCATCCTGTCGGCAGCCAAATCAATCCAAAGCGGGGTCGAGTACAAATCGTAGTCTCCCCTGCTGAAATCGGCTCCCTCGTATACCGGAATCGTGACTCCGGCGATGTTCCCGACACCCTTCTTTATGTTGCGGACAGTGACCATTCCGGGCTTGAAGGCCTCTTCCTCGCCAAAAACGCCGATCCAAACTTTGAATTCTTTCTCAAGTTCGACGCGCTGCTGGCGGACTTCCTTAGCCTTCAGCTCGATAGTTCTGATTTCAGATTGAAGCTGCTGTTTTTTGAGCGTAAGCGTCGG